>NZ_DKSP01000049.1:0-6803 GCF_002472745.1 Sphingobacterium sp. UBA7253
TCGCTATATTTGGTTAAATAAGCCAAATAATTTGCATCCTGTTTATTCAGATATTGACGACCATCATTAAAAGGTGCTACCGGATCCACCCAATTCCCGTTTTGATCTGTATAACCTTGAGCCTTCTGACTCCACTCCGTATTATTGGGATAGAAAGAACCGCCAGTCCATCCATTTGTATCGCCACCTTGACGTACCCAGCGGTGCATCACACCTTTTACGATACGCAGGTCTTTGCTCTCAAAAAGTTTGTACCAATGGTCACGCATCCCCCACCATAATCCAGTCTGGATAAAACCTTGATCGTTTAAGGTACCATTATAACCCTGAGAGAAAGTCACTCCGTATTTTTCATCCCCGGATTTAGACTGAAGAGTCCATATATGTTCAGTTTTATTTTTGTATTCACGCGACCACAGATTATCATAGCTCAGCAAACTATAATTGCCATACTCCCCATTAATAACCTGCAGCGCCTTGTCACGTGCTTTACCAAAATACTCTTTTGCATTAAATCCTTCATAACCGGCAACTACCTTTTTAGAGACAACAAAAGATACAGGATTGGTGTACACCTTTTCACTGCCATTCATCGTGTAAGGCTGTCCCCCTCTCACCGTAACGCTACCTGATGGCAGGGCTCCAGAAGCCATGGTGACGTACACTTTCGCCAGCAGGGAAGCCGCTGCACCTGCTGAGACTCTTCCCTCCTGAAAACCACTATCGGTATTTTTATAAAGCAGTGCTTCGGCCTTGGTCAGCAGCTCAATAATATGTGCATACACCTTACTGATGGGCTGGCGGGGTTCATTGAGATCTGCACCCGAATTGACTGTGGCATTGCGGATAGGTACATCTCCAAATGCGCGGACCAACAAGAAATAAGAATAAGCTTTGAGGAAATAAAGCTCGCCCATGCCGTTATTTTTTACCGCGTCAGTGGCCTTCGTCATGGGTTCGATATTCTCCAGAGCCAAGTTGGCCCGATGGATAATCGCATAAGGCTTTTCCCACATAGCAGAAGTATATTCATTGTTCTGAAAATTTCCTGCACCCAAAGTTCCAAATGACCAATCTGGACCAGTCATATAATCACAGTCAAACTCGAGGTTAGGCGGAAAGAGATTCCAGCGGAACATATCATCCAACAGTTTAATTGTCACTCTGTCCGGCACTTCCATTTTTTGGCGTTCTTCCCTCCTGCGTATTGCGGTTATAATACGTATTTCGGTTATTATTGGAGTACGAAAATCCCAAGTTCTGGCGGAAGGTTAAGAATGGTAATAGCTTGACACTTGCGTACGACGAACTGAAAACATTGTTAGCCCGCAGCTGATCCTTCGCTGTATTGACATAAACCCCCGGGTTGGAAGCCAACCAGTTCAGCTGATCGGACTCTATGGTACTCATGTCAGGGCCATAAGTCACAGGAAATATCAATGCCGAACGAATAATCCCGTAATCGTATGCATTTGATTTCGCAAAATTCGTGAGTCCATTTGTATAGTTGATATTGGCACCCAGTTCAAGCCAAGACCTCACTTTTCGACCGATATTAGTACGTAGGGCAACGCGTTGGTAATCTGAGTTTTTTATAGTTCCACCCTGATTCAGAAAATTTCCTGAAAACATGTGCCAACCTTTTTCACTGCCACCTGATACACTAAGATTATATTCTTGGGAAAATCCATTTTGATAAATTTCATCCTGCCAGTCAGCCCCTTGTACCAATGTCTGATTACCATACTGATCGGTACGCAGACCCTGATTTAAAAAATCTTCCGGTGAGGGCTGATACTTTCCCGATGTCGTTACAGGCTGACCATTGACGGTCTGATAAGACCATACACCCGGATAAGGCAGTGTCTGATAGTCCACCCCTTCGTATTTTTTACTATTTACAGCCTCTTCATTGATATAGGATGCATAATCGTAGGGACCGAGCATTTTGACTTTCCGTCCAAGTGTGGCCATTCCAAAATTAGCATTTAGCTCAACCTTTTCGTTTCCATTTTCACCTCGCTTTGTTGTAATCAATACCACCCCGTTTGCCCCCCTTGAGCCATAGATAGCTGTAGCGGAAGCATCTTTTAGCACTTCGATCGATTCAATATCATTGGGATTGATCGATGCTAGCGCATTGGCAGTTTGGTTATTATTTTCATTGGCACTGCTCGCTGGTGTAGAGGCCATGTCAAAGGGAATTCCATCAACAATATAGAGGGGTTGTGAATTTGTTGAGAAGGAGTTCGTTCCCCGTATGGTAATAGAAACACCTGCGCCAGGGGCCCCATCATTCTGGTTGACTGTAACGCCTGCCATACGTCCCTGTAGTGCCTGATTGATACTGGGAGCGGGATTTCCCGCCAAAATATCAGCAGCCTTCACTTGGCTTACGGCTCCGGATAGATCTCTCTTTTTCACTTTGCCGTAACCTACCACGACGACCTCGTCCAAGACATCCGATTTCGGATTTAGATAAACTTTGATTGACTCCCGAGTGGTGACTTTTAAAGTACGAGTCTCCATACCTATAAACGATACATAGAGATTATCCCCTACACTGATCTCAACTTGGTAATTTCCCTTCTCGTCTGTCAGCGCAGTTTTTCCTGCGCCACTGCGCACTGTCGCACCGGCTATTGGTAAATTGGTTTGTTGATTAATTACCTGTCCCGATAGCTGCATTTTCTGGGCAAAAGTAAGCATCGGAGTAAGGCCAGCAACCATACAGGCATAAAAGATTTTCTTGATCATTTTTGAGTTCCCTTAAAATTGGTTATTTAAATTGCTTTAACTAATTCCAAAATTAAGGGGAATGCATATTCAAGAATAATACTTTTTTATCTTCTTCTCATGCTATTTCAACCAACAATGGCTTTCATAACTTTTTAAAGTGAGGTATGGCCTATATTTTTTTAACAGCATGTATGGCTTGCTGTTCACAAATAGAATTTTGAATTTCGATATTTATTCCGGAAGTCCGTTGGAGTTGCTCCCTTTTTCTTCATAAAGATCCGATTAAAATTGGACAGATTGTTAAACCCCGACAATAATGCGATTTCGGCAATACTGTGTGTTGTATCGACAAGCATGCGGCTGGCGTGTCCCAAGCGAATATCATTTAGGGTATCGACAAAAGTTCTGCCCGTACGTTGTTTAAGAAATCGACTTAAAGACACATCCGTCATCCCAATCAGATCTGCCGCTTCACCGAGAGACACTTCTTTCTGATAATTTTTAGAAAGGTAACGCAATACTTTTTCGACACGACGACTATCGTGTTTTCCGGTACTACTATGGAAAGAACGGCTGCAGAGTTCCCTCATATTTTCATCCTGCGACAACTTAAATAGGATATCATACAAACCAACGACAGAATAGAAACCGTCTTTTTCATGGGAGAGCTTTTTTATGGCTTCCTGTACAACCAAAATTGTTTGCATACTGAACGTCACGCCGTACACCGCTTTTTCGAACAATTGTTTAATCGAACGAAATTGATTTTTATTGAGCAGTGTTTCACCAAATAAATCTGGCTGGAACTGTATGGTGATCTCCGAAATATTGGTAGACTGACATTTGTGATCAAACCACCCGTGCTCCAGATTCGCATTTGCGATCAGTGTTAATTCAAGTTCATCGATTTCCTCTATACTGTCCCCTACGATGCGTTGTGCGCCAGCAGCATTTTCAATGAAGTTGAGTTCAAATTCTGAATGTACATGAATTGGAAAATCAAAACGTGACTTCTTTCTGGCAAATACCATGAAACAATCTTTATCGGATAGCGGTGTGACTTCTCTTAATATCATAGACGGAATTGAAAGGCGAATTGGACTTAAATAATAAATGTCCAAATGTCGTTTATTTTTTTGAATTTAAAAATAAATAAAATTATGGCGTTATATTCAAGAGGTACCAACTAATTTATTCATGGTAAATCAACTTCGAAGCTGCCCTTCATCTTTGCTTAGATGCATTCGAACAAAACCAACATAGAAATTCATCGCTTCAGCAAGAGTTTCATAATTTGGATTCTCTGCGTATAGAACTCTTCCGTTAGCCAAAATATTGGCTATTATAGCTACTTTTATTTCATTTGTCTGCATGTTAAAATTAGTTTAAATGTAACAAGACAAAGTTCCACATCTACGAGCGGTCAGTTGTAGTTGAATCGTGGATATTTCTAACCAAATTGAGGGTAGATTTCAATATGGATAATTCACAAAAATAGATGCTAGCTAAAAACATAATAAATTTGTTTTAAAAGGTCGGTAATTAGATGGTTCAAGTTCCATTTTATAAATGATCAACAAGAGAACAAAACACAAGCGAATAATTTAATCGATGATCCAGTACAATCTAAATTCAGTTTGAAACGGAACAAAACACACTAGCAATGAGCTTCATGCATACTTTCGAAAACCTTTCAAACAAAATGTTTACGAACAAAGCCCTTCAATATTTAAAACTTTCGTATATTGCTGCACCTAATATCTACAACCGTGTACAACAAACTGAGTGATATAGAACTTATTGACCTACTCAATCAGTACGATCATAATGCTTATACAGAAATCTATGAACGATATTGGTCCGTTTTATATGTGCATGCCTTTCGTATATTACAACATGAAGATGAAGCATTGGATTCCATCCAGAATGTTTTTGAGAATTTATGGAATAAGGCTGGAAGTCTCGTCGTGCAATCTTCATTAAAAGCTTATTTATTTACCTCTGTGAGAAACTCTTCCTTAAATGCTATTGAAAAAAGCAAGACACGAAGTATTTATATAGATTCTTTAAATGAATTTGTGGATATTTACCGTTCGTCAACAGAGGAGGAACTATATTTTAAAGAGCTATTAAAAAAATTCGAATCTGAAATCGAAAATTTACCCCCAAAAATGCGTGAGATCTTCTTAAAGAGTAGAAATGAAGGATTGTCTTACAAAAAAATAGCAAAAGAGCTGAATATAACTGAGAACACGGTAAAAACAGTTCTTCACAGAGCAGTTTTACAGTTAAAAAAGAAGCTAAACACACTAATAACATTTTTTTTCTAAAATTTTTTGATTTTTTTCTAAAATCAACGTATACTTTCACTCTTTTCGCCTGTCTTTATATTATAGAGTTTAGACTATAAAGAAATATATGGACAACAATAAAGCTGAAAGGCTTCTTGAAAGATATAATAAAGGTAAATGTACCATAGAGGAAAAAAAATTAGTTGAAGACTGGTACCTCCATATGCTGAATAAAAATGAGCATATTACAGCATCGTCTGAATTGTATAAAGTAAAAGCCAAATTGGACAGCCGTCTCTTTTACCAAAGAAAATCTAGGGTGTTCTACCGCTATGCTGCCGCTATTCTTGCATTTGCAACATTCACTGGCATACTTTACTATTCACGTGATCTGCTTCAGAAAGCACCAAACCAGAAAATTGATAATAAAGAAATTGCTGCCGGAGGGAATAAAGCTATCCTCATACTCGCAGATGGAAAACAATTTGATCTAAGCTCGTCAAAAATAGGTACTATCACACAACTGAGTGGAATAAAAGTCGACTGCGATACTGTTGGGCAGATAACTTTCAATGTTCAAGATAGATCACTTAAATCTTTCTCTGAAAAGATGAACAGCATTGTAACTCCAAAGGGAGGCCAATATAAAATCATCCTTGAAGATGGCACCAATATTTGGTTGAACGCGCAGTCTATGCTAAAATTTCCTGAAAGATTTGCTAAGGATAACCGCTCGGTCGAACTAGTTGGAGAAGCCTATTTTGAAGTTGCGAAAAATAGAAATAAACCTTTCATTGTTAGGACTAAAGAACAGAATGTAAAAGTACTGGGAACCCATTTTAATATCAGCTCATACGCTGATGAGCGTATAGCCCGTACGACGCTTATTGAAGGCAGCGTCTCAGTAAGCGACAATATCTCACATCGATCTGTTGTATTAAAACCTGGAGAGCAGATCCTGATCAGTGGAAATACAATAGCAGTCAAAAAAGTAGACACTCAGGTCGATGTGGCCTGGAAAGAAGGAGACTTTATTTTCAAGAATGAAAATATTGAGAGTATTATGCGAAAGGTCTCCCGATGGTACCAAGTAGATGTGGATTTCATAAGCAAGAAGGAAGATATCACCTTCAGCGGTATGATATCCAAATCAAACAATCTGTCAGCTATACTGACAATGCTGGAATCAACAGGACAGATCAAATTTAAATTAGCAGGAAGGAGGATATCTATTATGATGTAAACAAATTGATAAACTACTTGAGAAAAGAAATCTGGAATGCGCTAACATCCCAGATCAAAAAACTTTGGATCAAGTAGTTAAATAGAAGCTCGAACTCAATTCAAATCACTAACCCAAATTAATCAAATATATGATTTTTAAATTTATTCCCGTTGAAAGACGGAGATTCTTTATGCGAGTAAATTTATCACTTGTTTGCCTTGTCGCCATGGGGGGGCTCCAGGCATATTCCAAAACCTTTGCGCAGATTTCAATTCAGCGCCAGAACATTACACTACCACAATTATTTCAGGAAATTCGCAAACAGAGTGGCTACGACTTTTTTTACAATGAAAGCTTATTGTCAGATAAAGATCCTGTAAATATTCAAATGCAGAATGCCTCTATTGAGAAAATCCTAGATTATTCGCTAAATGGAAAGTCCCTCACTTACGATATCAAAAACAGAATAGTTGTTATTAAACAATTAGAAAATAAGCAGCGAAATATTGTTGGAAGGGTTATCACCGAAGATAGATCGCCTCTATCTG
>NZ_DKSP01000069.1:0-66960 GCF_002472745.1 Sphingobacterium sp. UBA7253
CGCTTCAACTTCCGTATCCGCCATATTCCGATAGGCATTGCGCCTCTCTTTATCGTTTTGTTTTTCCCTTCGTTTCCGTTGGGACTGCAAAGGTAGAAATCTTTTTTGAACTTCCAAAAACTTTCTGAAGTTTTTTTTCTTTTCTCTTTTTCCGATTTCCGCGCTCAACTCTCGTTAAACCCTTCTTTTTTCATGGTTCCCTGCTCTCGCGGCAACCGTCCCTCCCTTGCGGAGTGGTGCAAAGATAGGGAGTTTACTAACAAACTTCCAAGCCTTTTGTTCTTATTTATTTCATTTTCCCCTTAACTGCCTGTAACGGTGCGAGATTCTTTTTGTAAAACAGGTGATCGGAAGGCTGGGAAGGCCGGTTCCGGGACAGAATGGGGACGGGAACCGGGACTCGATACAGGCTCCGCAGCGGAAACATGGATGAACATTGTATTGCTCGATCTGCTTAAGCTCGGGATCTCTTTGGTAGCCCGCTCGGCTCAACGCCCAATCGAAGACGATGCGCATAGGCGCAGCCTATAAACTGGTGAATATTGATAAGACCGGAAAATTGTGCCGTCGGAAAGAAACAGCAACGCAGGATATAACAGGGGACGGACGGATATCGGTAGGGCCAGAACAATGGCAGAACACAGGCTACCGGAATACCTTCTTCTGTAGCTATACTTTTCTACCTGTTTACTTAGGTTTAGTTTAGGGTTTGGTTAGGTTTAGTTTAGGTATAGTATAGGTTGTAGCTAAGCAAACCCTAACTTATTACTAAGCTAACGATAAACAAAAGCTAAACTAAGAAATAAAGCATCCTTAACTCTCCCTTATTTAGGGAAAGGTGGTTCCGCTCGGGGACAACGCTCCGGCTGCTGACAAAGGTCTGCGGAAACCCCCGACTGCCCTCCCAGCCTCCTTCGTACCATGGTCGGGGCTGGTTTAGCCCCTGAACGTCCTGCGTCCGTAGTGAGTCCGTGTTGTCTCCGACTCTAAGCCCGCACTCACCCCGCTGCCAGCACGGACAAATGACGCTCCGAACGCGACCATATCCCCCGGATGCCCCTAAAAAAGGCCAATACCAGACTGAACCGTAGCCGAACAACTCCGTAGCAACGCAGCAAACACGAAAACAACTCGGAAAAACATACTATCAAAGGCGCAAAAAGAATTTGGGAGCAGAGCAGCGTAGGGGAATGTCCCAATTTAACGATGGAGCGGAGCAACCCTTGTTATCTTATCTCCCTTGGTTTAAAGCAACACATAAGCTGTCTTTATTTATCAGTGATACACCGTGAATACGTGCTAAACCCGAGGTGAGTCTGCGTTGAGTCCGAGTCAGGCACGCAGTAAGCCCTGTCACGCTATGCTCCCCCCTTGAACTGTCCTTAGAGTGGCTTTCGGAGCGGAATGAAAACTGGATAAACACTGGATAATGACTAAAAAGCGCTATATGCCCGAAGAAACACAGCATAAAAAGGGCTAAAAAAGCATTTCGCCCTACTGATTTCCCGCATCGGCCTCAGCATAGGATCGAATCAGGATCCAGTTTAGAAACCTATTTCGAATTCTGGACGCCCTATCTTATCGTTTTTACCTATCGACGGTATTAATCTGAAACATGCTCAATGACCGCCTTAGTAAATGTTTGCTCGAGTATTATAGGCTTTACCTAGGTTTCCTTGATTAGCATTAGTCTGGGTACTCTTTTAGTAAAAGCTAAATATTTCATCCGATTAGCGGTCTGCTTTAAGAACAATTCATCTACTTATATAACAGTCAATTTTACAACTACTGGAATAACGCTTTTTTCAGTAAATTTGATCTAGGTTAATAAATAACAAAAAAGAAGACCTTATTTTTAAGAAATTAAAGATATTAAATACTTTTATTGCAAATAAAACCATATTGGTCCATGATAGATTATGCTCAGCTTTTAAAACAGGTAGAAGAATATGCTGAAACTTATATTACAGAAAATATTTCAGTTTGCCATTGTTTTCACAATACGATACACACACGTTCTGTTGTACGTGCGGCGGAGGAGATTTCATCGTACTATAAACTAGGAGAGGAGGATCACTTTATTGTCATTAGTGCCGCCTTCTTTCATGATCTCGGCTACGTAAAATCTGACAATGCTATTGGTCATGAAAAGAGAAGTGTCGAAATTGCTTTAAATTTCCTCCAGGACAAAGGCATACCGGAAGCCATACAGGAAAAAATCAAAGGTTGTATTTTAGCAACGAGAATGCCTCAGGATCCTACAAATCTGCTGGAGCAAATTCTCTGCGACGCAGACCTATTTCATTTTGGGAATGAGGATTTCGTCAACAGAAACAAACTGATGAAAGCCGAAGCTGAAGCAGTACTAGGGAAGGAGATCGATAAAGACGTATGGCGGGCCGGCACAATCAAACTATTAATGAGCCATCATTACCATACTGAATATGCGCAACAAAAGCTTAATGCCAAAAAGGAGATGAATCTAAAAGAACTGGAGAAAAAACAGGAGAAATCTATCTCAAAAAATAAAGAAAGTAAAAAGGAAGACAAAAAGGAAAAAGAGAAAGGCAGTAAGCCAGAACGTGGGATAGAAACAATGTTCCGGATTACGTCCTCAAACAATCAGCGACTAAGCGACATGGCAGACAATAAGGCCAACATCCTCTTAACGGTCAATTCTATTATCCTTTCTGTCGTGATTGCTGTCTTATTTCGGAAACTAGATGCCAACGAGCACCTGATTATCCCAACAATTATCTTAACTACAGCCGTGGTAGCAACCATGGTCATGGCCATACTATCAACGATACCCAAAATTCCGTCGGGTAAATTCTCAAAGGAGGAAATCGAACAGAAATCAGTCAATCTTCTCTTTTTTGGAAATTTTTACAAAATGAAACTCGACGATTATAACGATGGTATGCAGAAGGTAATGGTCGACTCGGAATTTCTATATGGCATGCTCACCAAGGATGTTTATTCGCAAGGTGTGGTATTAGGACGAAAATATAAGCTTCTACGATACGCCTATGGAATTTTTATGTTTGGACTTGTTATATCGGTTGTTTCTTTTGTCGCCGCAACCATATTTTAATGCAATACTATAAAAACAGTGAAATATTTCAGCATCATGTTTTCCAAACTTTCTTTTTTATTTAAAAAGATGCCGCCTTTAGATCAATCATTAGCTACCAATAGATAGCATCATTATTAATGTTGTTGTAAGCATGTTGCCATAACCATAAATTTATACGGATGAAGAAGAAAGACCTTTATATCAACAGAGACATCAGCTGGCTGTCGTTCAATGATAGGGTACTTGACCAAGCTGGTCGTCAGGAGGTACCTTTATTGGAAAAACTACAGTTTCTCGCTATTTTCTCATCCAATCTGGATGAATTTTATCGGGTTAGAATGCCTGTACTGATGGCTTGGAAAAAAATAATGAAGCAAAATCCCGGACAGCTCATTCCGAACATAGATATTGGGACGTATAAAAAAGCGTCAAAAACCATCAACAAACAACAGGAAAAATTTGGCCTAATACTAGCTGATATTATCCAAGAATTAGCAAAAGAAAATATATTCTTTATTTACAATCGAGCTATTCCGACCGAAATAAAAGACCTCACAGCCCAGTATTTCTTTACTACAATTGCCTCCTACCTCCAAATTATACCGATTGATGATACTTCTTTTTTCCCGATCAACAATCAGCTCTACTTCGTCGTTACAGACGACAATACTGGAGCTGTATTCTTTCTAAATGTCCCTTCAAATCATATTGGTCGCTTTTTCACCTGTGAGATCAATGGCAATAAATATGTCGTGCTCATAGATGATATTATCAAAGCATTTTTCCCTGAAGCCATAAGAAATACATCATTAAATTTCTACTCCTTTAAAATCACAAGGGATGCGGAATTAAATCTCCAAGATGAATTTGAGGGTGATATTGCCCAAAAAATCGAGACGGAAGTCAATAAACGTGACCTTGGCTATGCGACACGCTTTCTATTCCAGCCAAATCTGCCAAAACAGTTGATAGAAACACTGGCAACATTATTTGATCTGCGGAAAAGTAGCATTGTCGAAGGCGGAAACTACCACAATCTCAAGGATCTATTTTCATTTCCGATTAAAATAGCCGAACTTTCTTATCCAAAACAGCTGCAAATTAATAAGAATCAGAATTTTAAGGAATCTATCTTTGACCAAATAGACCGAGAGGATCTGTTAATCAGTACTCCCTATGAATCGTTCGACCCCATACTGCGTTTTTTTAACGAGGCTGCGATAGATCCAACCGTAGACGAGATTTACACAACCTTATATCGCATCGCCGGTGATTCACATATTGCACAAGCACTCGCTACCGCAGCAAAGAATGGAAAAAGAGTCAATGTATTTGTCGAATTGAAAGCGCGCTTTGATGAAGCAAATAATATACATTGGGCCCGATTGATGAAAGAACAGGGGGTAAAAATTACCTATAGTATCCCCAATTTAAAAGTACACGCCAAAATAGCGCTGGTCAAACGCAAACAAGGTCGTGAAAGTGCATTGCTAGGTACAGGAAATCTAAATGAAAAAACGGCGAAGGTCTACACAGACTATTTCCTCATTACCTCAAATAAGCTATTGACCAACGAATTAAATATGTTATTCGAGTTTTTACCGGCCCGGAGAAAACCCCATAGTCCAAATGAGCTGTCTTTTAGTCATTTACTGATTGCACAGTTCAACCTCAAACATACGTTTTTATCCCTGATCGACCAGGCCATCCAAGCTGCTAAAGCCGGAGAGACAGCTACAATAAAAATTAAATTAAACAATCTTGAAGAAGAATCGTTAATCAATAAATTGTATGAAGCAAGCCGGGCAGGGGTAAAACTGCAGCTATTGGTCAGAGGAATCTGTAGGCTAAAACCACAAGTACCTGGATTGAGCGACAAGATTGTCGTGAAACGGATTGTAGGACGATATTTAGAACATGGCAGAATATTTATTTTTCAATATCAAGCACAAAGCAGCGTATACCTGGGTTCTTCGGACTGGATGAACCGCAATATCTACCGACGTATAGAAACTTGCTTTCCGCTGCTGAATCTAACATTAGCCCATCAAATACAGGAGCTGTTCGATATTCAGTTTGCGGACGACACCGAAGCAACTTTGCTGGATGAACATGGGCAAAATCAGGCAATAGAAACACAACAGAAGAATGTTTCGCAGCAACAAATCCTTAATTATTTGAAAGGCAAAATGAAACAATAGGACTATTCAGTAAGGCATCTCATAAAAGCATGACCAGCCTGAAAGCCCAACAAAATAATCATTGCACGTAAGCTCATTCAGAAATCTGATGACTTCATCAATTTAAATTTAATCATATAATGATGAAAAACCCGACGATATTGACAACTATGGCATTAGGCTTAGCCTCCGCTATTTTTCTCGCCTGCAACCCGAATAATACAGCCAAGGAAAATAACAACAAGCTCGCTCATGTTCAAGCTGAAAAACCGCAACAAATACCCTATACATTATCTTCGGGCATAAAAATGAGTTTGCCAGACGAGTTATTAGAAATATCCGGGATAGCCTTTCTCGCGGGACAGAATGACGATATTTATGCCATCCAAGATGAGCAGGGCTTTCTTTATAAGTTTAACCAACCGACACAAAAAGTCACGTTCAACCCTTTCGGAAAAGATGGCGATTATGAGGATATCTCGATAAGCAATACACATTTCTTTATCTTAAAGAGCAATGGCAGCATCTATTCCTTTCCGATTGCCGAAAAGGACGATATAAAAAACGTTGTTGAACAGAAAAATTTACTCCCAAAAGGAGAGTACGAGGGACTTTTTGTTGACCGCGAAAGTAACCAGGCATACGTATTATGTAAAGAATGTAAGGTCGATAGAAAACAACCACAAACCTCTGGCTATGTCTTTTCAATTGACGAGCATGGTCAATTTCAGCCGAAAGGAGAATTTGCCATCCAGCTTGATCAACTTCAGGCATTTGATGCTAAAATTAAGAAAACGTTCAAACCCTCGGCGTTAGCTAAAAAAGCAGACAGCAAGGAATGGTATATCTTATCTTCTGTAGACAAAGCCCTTGTGGTAACCGATGAGAATTTTCGTGTAAAATCGCTCTCTCCATTAAATCCGAAGATTTTCCCTCAACCCGAAGGTATTAACTTTGATTCAAAATTCAATCTTTACATCAGCAGCGAAGCCGGTAATCAGGATAAAGGGATCATTTATAAATTTGAACAAAAATAGGCATGAAAAAGGTTGTACCATTCTTTCTTATTTTTCTTGCTAGTCATGTTTATTCACAACAAAAACATACACAGTCACCTGCACATCAGGGCAAGTCCTTTGCTAAAACCGTCATCAAGGACAGTGTAAGTATCGTTGCAAATGCAAAATATGGTAAAGCCAGTAAATTCAAAAAGTTCTTCCTTGGCGAAAACTACCGCAAAGAATGGGCTGCAGAAACCACCTTACCTTTGCTCCAACTTTCAACCTTATACGGGGGACTGCGTCCTGTCAAACAAGGAGGCGGGATGCAATCGGTTTCTCTACGACTTACAGATTCAAGCGGTCGGGAATGGGCCCTACGATCAGTCAATAAAAGGACTGAATCCCTCATACCAGAAGAGCTACATGGCACCTTTGTGCAGGATGTCTTGGACGATGCCACTAGCGCGCAGCATCCCTATTCCGCGCTTATGATCCCCGCTTTGGCAAATGCCGTGAACGTCCAACATGCCCATCCAATCATCGGCGTTGTTGCACAAGACAGCATATTGGGTGAATACGCTCCGCTTTTTGAGCATACGGTGGCTTTACTAGAAGAACGCGAACCTCTTGGTGATTCAGACAACAGCCCAAAAGCTGTACGAAAACTACAGGAAGATAACGACGATAACTTTAAGGCTAAGGCATATCTCCGCGCAAGAATGCTGGATGTACTGGTAAGCGACTGGGATCGACACGAGGATCAATGGCGTTGGTACAATGAAAATCAGGATAGCACAGATCACGATAAAGACTATATTCCTATTCCCCGCGATCGGGATCAGGCACTGCGTGTCACACAAGGTTTTCTAATGAAAGATATCTATCAGCAATTTGTCAACCCAGTCATGCAAGGTTTCACGACCGGTATTCCCGATATTCGCTATTCTTTGTTTAAATCACGCTTTTTAAATGCTCATCCGAGCAACCAGCTTCCTCACAAGGAATGGACCAAAGAGGTCAAGCAATTTGTAGCACGTCTCACAGATTCGGTATTATGGGAGTCGGTACATAGCCTGCCGCAATCGTCCATTGCTATTCGTGGAGAGCAAATTTTTAAAACACTTCAAAGCCGTCGTGATGCACTGCCCATGGCGATGGAAGAGTATTACAATTTCATTAATAACATTGTCGATATTCATCTCAGCGACAAAAATGAAAAAGTAGAAATATACAGCACAGCGAATAAAAACTTAAAAGTCAAAGTTTCGAAGATCAATAAAGATGGGAAAGTCACCAAAGCATTGATGGACAAAACCTATAAAGATTCCCTGACGAAAGAAATTCGTCTCTATCTGGCTGAAGGAAAAGACTCTGTTGTCATCGATAACGCAAATTCTCCTATAAAACTCCGAATTATTGGCGATAACACGCCAAAGACTTATGTGATCAACCAAAGCAAATCGAAAATACAGCTTTACGAAAACACCAAAAATTCCACTTTACTGGGTGAAAAGAACAAAATAAAGCTTCATTATGCACAAGATAGTACCAACACGCAATTTGTTCCTGTAAACCTGTACAACACCTGGCTTCCCCTGGTGACTGCGGGTTATAATGCTGATGACGGTTTTTCGCTGGGGCTAGGGGCTGCTTATACACATCAGCGTGGATTTAGAAAAAGTCCTTTTACGTATAAGCAACAACTTACTGTAGCAACAGCCTTCCGGACCGGAGCTTATAAAATTCACTATAGAGGCGAATGGATAGCTGTTGTCGGGGACGCGGATCTTGTTGTCGATGCGCTAGCAAAAGCTCCTGACAACACGCAGAATTTCTTTGGCGTAGGTAATAACTCGCTCTTCTTAAAGGAACAGTATGGTGCAAAATATTACAGAAGTAGATTCAATATTTTCAATGTCAATCCACAGTTAAGGTGGAAACCTTCAGCTACATTAAACTTTGCCGTAGGTCCGCATATCCAATTTTACCACCTAGATCCGATTGAAAATCAAGATCGATTTATTTTAAATCCCCAAGCTTTACATTCTTACGATAGTTTATCGATTACCAAAGACAAAGCTTTTGCAGGTATCAATGCATTTTTAACGCAAGATTCCCGTAATCGAAACATTAACCCAAGTAAAGGGCTATATATTGAAGCCGCTTTTAATTCTTATTTTGGACTCAATCAGTACTCAAAAAACTCAGCGCAGTTAAGTGCAGCAATGACGGGCTATTTTAGCGCATTCAATGAAGGTATTATATTCGCCAATAGAACAGGAGGGGGCACCGTTGTCGGGAACCCTACATTTTATCAATATCTATTTCTAGGCGGCCATGAAAATCTCAGGGGATTTCGCCAGTATCGATTTGCAGGGCAACAGATGCTTTACAATAACCTAGAGGCTCGTGTCAAAGTAATTGATGTCAAAAGCTATGTTCTTCCAGGTGAATTCGGACTAATGGGTATGTATGATGTTGGAAAAGTGTGGGCAAAGGGCTATAACAACGATAAGTTTCATCAAGGTGTGGGTGGAGGCATTTATTACATCGTCGCCAATGCACTTCCTTTGCATTTTGTCATGACGAAATCCAATGAAGGTTGGTATCCCTATTTCAGCACAGGTTTCCGCTTTTAAAATTTTCGATCCATGGAGATAAAGAAAGTACAACTCACAACGGCGAAAATGGCCAATACGTATGCAAATGGCAGGCTAGACTTTGAACCATTTTTCAAATACCTGGAATCTTTTATTGAAAATGGCACTTCATCGGATGACATGATTCCTTTGTTTGCGTTGGAACGCATCAAAGAAATAGAGCATCTCAACGGTAAACTCTGCAAGCATAACCTCAATGCCTATAAAGATATTCTGCAATTGATTTATAGCCTCTCCGTATCGTTGGTTGACACTGCTCCAAAAAGGTACTGGGCACTCACAACAGCCCTAGCAGAAGAAGTCTTCTATGGAACGGAAGCCTTTTTCGACCTAACTAGCCATCAGCTTGTGGAGCAAGAAATTCAAGGGAAGATGCGTACCGGAAGCCTTCTTACTAATCAAGAAAAGCTCTTTTATACCCTCATTTTCGAGCGTCTGTATGGCTTTTCTTCCAATGAAAACAGCAGCATTGTTTATCATCAACTCAATGATCAGGGGGAGATCGTGGATTATTACGATTTGGACATCGATTTCAAATTTGTTGAGATCAAGGCAAAAAAAACACTGCCTGCGCTTGATATAGGTCGTTTATCGGAAAATCCCAGTGATTCGCTTTTTGATTGGAATACCGTTATCAATACCGTTAAACTGGAAGATTTTGAGTTATCGGGCTTTAGTATTGTAACTTTCAGAAAGACCAGTACGGAACATACTTTACGCCGCATTCAGTCCATTCTTTTGGAACTGCCAACATACAATTATCACCTCTTTTTCGCTGATTTAGAAAAAATCATCACACCGCTATTAAAAGGGACTGATACCATATTTAGTCTATTTCCGTTATTCCAATTAAATGGGGTCCCATTTTTTGATTATTCAATCACCAATAAGAGCATCTTGATTGCGGAAGCGTATACCGCAAATAAAACCTTCAAGATCAATCCTGAACTTGCGGGCTACCTAAAACATCCGCATGTTATATTTTATACCAATAATGCGACGAATGGCCTCCGAAATACCACATCTATTTTCGACGAGCGGATTGGTCGCTCGGGGGTAACGACCTATCTGTGTATTCCACTTATCCATAATCATTCCCTCTCAGGCATATTGGAAATATACAGCTATGAACAAGATCAGCTCGACAATGAGACAATGCAAGCCTTAAGTTCTTTGGTTCCGCTTTTATCACAATTATCTCAGGATATCACGCTAGAATTTAAAAAACGTATCGACGATATCATCATCAACCGGTTTACGACCATACAGCCCTCGGTTCAGTGGAAATTTAACCATATCGCAGCCCAGTACATTCAGGAACTGGAAAACGACAGTCGGGATGCGCATATCAAAGCGGTTGTATTTGAAGAAGTCTATCCGCTCTATGGTGCTGTCGATGTAAAAGACTCCACGATCATACGAAACGCCTCCATTCTGAAAGACTTTAGCTTCAAGGTCAAACAGCTCGCAATGCTTATTGATGAGCTCTCTTTAGATGGAAAGCACAAGTTGATTATGACCTTTTCAGCACGTGTTGAACAAATTACAGAATCTCTTGATCATATTTCTTTTGATGAGTCGATGGTCAAGATCATTGAGTTTTTTAGGAAAGATGTACAGCCATTTTTAGAAGAAGCCAGAAAGCAATTTCCGTCAAAAATAGAGGTGATTGAACATTATGCGAAGCATTTTTTCACCAATCGAGAAACCGGTGAATTTTATAGGAATGAATTTGAAACTTCTTTACGCCAGATCAATCAATTGATCGGTAAGGAACTAGACCATTTCAATAGCTTTATCCAAGGGAATTACCCATCGTATTTTCAAAAATTCAGGACAGACGGTATTGAATATGATATTTATATCGGCGAATCCATCACGCCACAACAGCCATTTAGCTACGAATTTATCAATGTATTTAGGCGTCAGCAAATTATTTCTATGGCTAGAATTGCGCTGAAAGCTTACCATACAAAGGATATTCTGCCTTTGGCTTTAGAAACAACACAATTGATTTTTATCAATCCACATAGCATTGATATCAGCTTCCGGGAAGATGAACGGAGGTTTGATGTAGAGGGATCACTCAATATCCGTTATGAAATAATCAAAAAAAGGATAGACAAAATTCGGATAAAGCGAACCAAAGAACGACTTACCCAGGTCAATAAAATTGCTATTGTCTATTTATCGGATGAAATCCTGGAGGACCTCATGTTAAGTATAAAGGCAATCTATGACATGGGCATCATTGAGCATACCATCGAACATTTAAAATTGGAGGATGTACAGGGAATCGCGGGTTTGAAAGCTATTCGCCTTTCGGTGAATTTAAACTATCAAGATTTCTCCTAAATTTGTCCAATAAAGGGAAGTTTATCCCCATTGGTGTTAAGCTATATGGGGTACCGTCAACTGGAGATTTTAATATAATGATTTAAAAAGGATTACCATGATTACTGATGCCAACTATTTTTATCTAAGCGATTTGCTTGGCACCTTATTTTTTGCAATATCAGGCACGCTGTCGGCAAAACGTAAAGATATTGATATTTTTGGGGCAGCCTTTTTAGGCTTTGTGACAGCCATTGGCGGTGGATCGATGCGGGATGTATTTTTGAATCTGCGCCCAGTATGGGTCAATGATAGCAATTACCTCATTGCTATTTTCCTCGGAATTTTAATTGCCATTGTCTTCAACAAACAGTTGTATGGTTATTATCGCACGCTGACACTTTTTGATGCCATCGGAATTAGCTTTTTTACTATCCTAGGGGTACAAAAATCACTCAATTACGAAAGCAATACCTATGCTGCCATTATCTTTGGAATGTTCACCGCGGTATGTGGGGGGATGACGCGCGATGTCTTACTCAACGAAACCCCCTTAATCTTTAAAAAAGAAGTATATGCTACGGCCTGTTTAGGTGGAGGTCTCACATATATCTTGCTGGTGCATCTCGATTTTGATCTTTCTTGGGCAGCCTTTATTGGGGCTGCTGTTGTATTTTTAATACGAATGACAGCCGTTAAATATCGTCTATATTTACCTCGGTTGGATTGAGGAATGTTCTTCTTCGCGCATGAAATTTCTATAACACGCTCTACTGGATGACCGATTCGATCTCAAAAATAGATTAAAAGGATGGATCAGTAGGTAGAACACGGATATTCTTGATCTCCAACCAATTTTATGCCGAAGAAGCCGCAAAAAAAAGCGTTAGTATGAACTAACGCTTTTTCTTTTGCTGTGGAAATTTCATTTTATAACCAACGCGAATATTTCCTTTCGCGATAGCATCTAATCGCCCCTTAAGCATCGTTTTCTTCAAGGCACTCAATTTGTCGGTAAATAGTTTACCTTCAATATGATCATATTCGTGTTGTACCACACGGGCAGCCAAACCTGTTAAGTCTACTTCATGTTCTTCAAAGTTCTCATCCAAGTAATTGATGCGAATATTTCTGTGACGCAATACGTCCTCATTAATATCTGGGATACTCAGGCATCCTTCACCGAAAGCCCATTTCTCACCAGACTCTTCAACCATGATGGGATTGATGAAAACTTTTTTGAACGATTGGAGTACTTCTTTGTTTTCTTCATCATCTTCTGCGAAAGGAGTTGCGTCGATAACGAACATCCGTATAGGCAAGCCTACCTGTGGAGCTGCCAAACCAACACCATGAGCTGCATACATGGTATCGAACATATCATCAATCAATTTCTTTAAATCTGGATAGTCTTCATCTATTTCCTCAGCGACCTTTCTTAATACAGGATCGCCATACGCCACTATCGGAAGTTTCATATGTATTATAATTATTTATAAGTGCCGATACTCATTGCTATACCTGAGTTCGTTACACGTTGTTTGCTTTTAAAGATCACTAGGCACCTGTTGTAATTTTAGCACGATTTTATTTCAGATCATGTCAGGCTAATTGCTCACCCTGAGTCATTGTACTATTTTAACAAGGATACCCTGTAGCACCATTATATTTTTCGGTACAAAGGTACGGATAATTATTAAAAGTGAATATTTCGTCAAAACTTCCATAAAAGTTACTTTTGTTTTATGGATCCTTCGTTTTTAAATTTGTCAACGCAGTTCAAGCTTAGGCTCGAGCAGGCCCTTGAAGTCCCATTAGGGCTTTGCCAGGATGATGGATTTATACAAATATACTCTCCGGAATTAGCAATTAACATTTTACTATACCCTCATAACAAATCCGTTAGACGTGATACTTCCGACCCTTGCATTCATATCGATGAGGACCAATTAATAACAAAGTTTGATTTGATCGTCAGACGCATTGTTGCTAGAACAAAAAATGACAAACGCATTTACGCACGCAATACTGTAGTCGCCCGGATCGACAAAAGAACGAGTTTACAGTTCCTCGTGGAACATCATTTACAAACCGCTCTTCCCGGCAAGTATCGTTATGGCCTTTATGAACGGGGAGAGCTTGTCGCCGTCGCGGTATTCTCTGGAGGACGCCGAATGCTGGATAAAGATGAAGACTATCGCTCATTTGAATTATTACGCTTTTGTAATAAAACAGGTATTAATGTTATAGGAGGCCTAAGCAAATTAATTAAAGCATTTTGTAGCGATTTCTCGCCAGGAGACATTATGACTTTCACCGATCGTGATTGGAGCCAACACTCTTCGCTCGAAAAAATTGGGTTTGTTGCTAAAGAAATTACGGCACCTATTAACTTTTGGATCACAGGAACAAAGCGGTATACCTATCGAAATACAGATGAATTAAAGGGGCTTAGGGAGCAGTTCCCCCATGGCTTTCCCAAAGAAAATATGGGTAGCATCAAGATGATTTTATACATAAAATAAGCTAAATTGTGTATATTGTACACTGTAAAAGTTTGAAAAATAAATAATCAAAAATAATAACGTTATGAAGAGAAAACTTCGCATGGGTATGGTCGGAGGCGGAAACGATGCCTTTATTGGCGCTGTACACCGTATTGCTGCTTTTATGGATGGCAAGATTGAACTGGTTTGTGGTGCATTTAGTATTGATCCACAGATTTCAAAACAATCTGGAGAGGACTTATTTGTAGCTCCTGAGCGTGTCTATCTAAACTATGAAGAGATGATCGAAAAAGAATCTTTGCTTCCCGAAGGCGAACGCATGGATTTTGTAACGATCGTAACACCCAATTTTTTACATTTTGCTCCCGCTAAATTAGCGCTAGAAAAAGGTTTTGATGTTGTCGTTGAAAAACCAATGACAGTATCTGTTGAAGAAGCAAAAGAATTACAAGAAACGGTAGAACGTACTGGTCGTACGCTGTGCCTTACCCATACGTATTCAGGCTACCCAATGGTTAAACAAGCCAAAGCAATGGTCAAAGAAGGTCACTTCGGTAAGATCAGAAAGATTGTTGTTGAGTATCCACAAGGTTGGTTAAGTCGTTTAACGGAACGCGAGGGTAATGCAGGAGCTGCTTGGCGTGCAGATCCGAAACGCTCGGGTAAATCGTTGGTTATGGGTGATATCGGTACCCATGCTGCGCATTTAGCGGAATATGTATCGGGCTTAAAAATCCAAGAGCTATGTGCAGACCTAACAACATTTGTTGAAGGCCGTCTATTGGATGACGATGGGTCGGTGCTTTTGCGTTTCGAAAATGGTGCTAAAGGAGTATTGATGGCTTCGCAAATTTCAGCCGGAGAAGAAAATGCGGTTCGTATACGTATCTATGGTGAAAAAGGTGGATTGGAATGGGCGAATGAGGATCCGAACAATTTAATTATCAAAATGCTTGATCAGCCTCGTCAGCTTTATCGCACAGGCAATGCTTACGCAGCGCCTTATACGTTGAGTTCGTTTGCAACACATAATACCCGTGTACCAGCGGGTCACCCTGAAGGGCTATTAGAATCATTTGCAAATATCTACCGTAATTTTGCGGCAACAGTTACAGCAAAACGTGAAGGAAAAACTCCTACAGCTGAACAACAGGATTTTCCAACAGTTTACGATGGCGTAAGAGGCATGGCTTTTATTGATACTGTCGTAAAAAATAACGAAGGAACAGAAAAATGGACTAAATTTGTTCTGTGATAGACAGATTAAAATATACACTTTCTCTTTTGGAACAGCAAACCGTTCCAAAAGAGAAAGTTATCGTTATCTTAGGGCCTACAGCTTCTGGAAAAACGAAACTGGCCGTCCAACTGGCCCAACACATTGATGCTGAAATCATCAGTGCTGATTCCCGCCAAATCTATCGAAGGATGGACATCGGTACGGGAAAAGACCTATCGGAATACCAAGATATTCCCTATCATCTTATCGACATTCATGAACCGGGAGAACGCTACAATCTCGGAAACTTTATTGCTGACTTCCGTCAAGCCCAACAATCCATTCTAGAAAAGGGAAAACATACCATCCTATGTGGTGGTACAGGTTTATATATTCAAAGTGTAATCCAAGAAAATCCCTATGCGCTGATCCCATCAATCGAAGGCTTCAAGGAGTCATTACTTGCATATCCAGAGACGGAGCTGTTAGCGCGTCTTCAGGAATATACACTACCTGTGAACTTTCAGATCGATCTTTCGACCAAAAAACGTATAATCCGAGCAATAGAAATATTAGCGTTTTTAGAGAATCACCCCGATCACATCGTCCAGCAACAAGCGGTAGATAGCATTGTTATCGGATTAAATCCCCCGTTGGAAATCAGACGCGAACACATTAGCCAAAGATTAAAACAACGATTGAATGAAGGCTTCTTAGAAGAAGTGTGCGGGCTCTTGAGAGAAGGTATTACACACGAGCAACTTCAATACTATGGTTTGGAGTATAAATATGCGTCGCTCCATCTCCTTGGACAGCTCGATTATCCTGCTTTTACAACAAAACTGGAGACAGAAATACATCGCTATGCCAAAAGACAAATGACTTACTTCCGCAAAATGGAAAAAGACGGCATAATTATCCATTGGGTTTAAACAATACAATGATATAAAAACAAAAAAGGGTTAGTATCACTACTAACCCTTTTCGTTAATCTCTTTCTATTATAACTTGATTTCTTCATCCTTCGCATTGAAGAAATGGAATTCAGTTAGATAATATGACGTCATTGGATTTACTTTAATCCATTTTCCGTACTTCATGAACCATTTCATTCTTTTAGAAATCAAACCAGACTTAATGTAGGCGTCTATATAAGGGTGAACACATAAGGTCACCTTCTTTTCGTTCTGTTCTTGAAGAATAAAGCTCAAATTATTTTCAATATCATCCATGAGGACAATACTTGATCGGATTTCACCTGTACCATCACAAGCCGGACATTTTTCGTTTGTGACGATATTCATTTCAGGTCTAACGCGCTGACGTGTAATTTGAACCAATCCAAATTTACTTGGAGGCAAAATTGTATGTCTCGCTCTATCCGCTACCATACATTCTTTTAAGAACGTATACAACTCTTTTCGATGATTGGGTTTATGCATATCGATAAAATCGATGACTACAATTCCGCCCATATCACGCAAACGCAGCTGACGCGCAATTTCTTTTGCTGCTTCCATATTGACCAGCAATGCATTGTCTTCCTGATTCTCCTTATTAGCAGAACGGTTACCACTGTTGACATCAATGACATGCAAGGCTTCGGTATGCTCTATAACGAGGTACGCACCGCCCGGCAATGTTACAGTTTTGCCAAAAGCTGCCTTGATTTGCTTTTCAACTCCGAAATGATCAAAAATTGGCTCTTTATGTTTATAAAGTTTGACAATTTTCTCCAAGTCTGGAGATATATCGTGTATATATGATTTTGTTTCTTCGAAGATCGAAGGATCATTAACATAAATATGCGAAAACTCGTCTGTCAAAATATCCCGTAGAATAGTGGATGCACGATCCATTTCGCCAAGAACCTTTTGAGGCGGTTCAGCATTACGAAGACGTTTGGTAAATAGCTCCCATTTTGAGATCAGGTCCAATAAGTCACGTTGTAGTTCTTCAACACCCTTACCCTCGGAAACTGTACGAATGATAACGCCAAAATTAGCTGGCTTAATTCCTTCGACAATCTTTTTCAGGCGGTTGCGTTCGTTACTACCTTTGATACGCTTGGAAATGGAAACAGTACTTGAGAAAGGTACCAAAACGACAAAACGACCCGCTATTGAAAGGTCTGAACTCAGACGCGGTCCTTTTGTTGAAATGGGTTCTTTGGCGATTTGTACTGGCACGAGCATATTTTTGCTCAAGACATCAGAGATCTTACCAGCTTTATCGATATCCTTTTCAAGTTTTAAACTATTGAGCAGTTTCTCTTGATAACTGCCATTCTTCACTATACGCGTAAGCTTTAGCAAAGATTGAACTTGAGGACCCAAATCTAAATAATGTAGAAAAGCATCCTTTTCGTAGCCTACATCTACGAAAGCTGCATTAAGCCCAGGCATAATTCGCTTAATACGTCCGAGATAGATATCTCCAACGGCGAAGTTATTATTTGCGGGCTCGCGGTTAAGTTCAACAAGCTGCTTATCTTGTAGTAAAGCAATAGTTACCCCTTTATCAGGAGTTGAATCGATAATTAATTCCTTTACCAAAAGCTACTCATTTTTGATACCTATGCAATATCCTATCGCAATCTTGGGTATCCGATTAAACATTTAAAGAACGTTGTTACGAAAAAAACAATCTACATCCCCTTCACAGACATGTAGATCGTTTCGTAAAGCTATCTCAGCAAAATGGGCCAAGATGTTTAAAAGCTTATCACAAGACTATTTTTTCTTGTGTCTATTTTTTCTTAAACGTTTTTTACGTTTGTGAGTAGCCATCTTGTGTCTTTTTCTTTTTTTTCCGCTTGGCATAGCTAAATTTTTTAATGATTATAAAATAATAAATTAATTACTTGCTCAATTCCGCGATCTTTCGATCGATGAATTGTGATAGGGAAGGATCGGCTGCCAGTTCCTTACTTTTTTGAAAAGCTGTAACGGCTTCCTTTTTCATCCCAATATTTTCATAGCCTGTGGCTAAGTAAAAGTATGACTCAGCATCGGGTTTTTGATCGATAACGGTCTTAAAACGCTCGATGGCTTTGTCAAACTGACGGGATTGTAATGAAAACAATCCCAAAGTTTTGTTTGCTTCTAAGTTTTTAGGATCGGCAGCAACGACTTCTCGCAATAAGGCAATACCTGCCATAGGGTTGTTCGTTCCTGATACCATTGCGGCACCCAATCCTGTTTTTGCATCCAAACTGCTTGTATTCGCTTTTAACGCAGCCTCATATGCATGAATAGCATTTTGATTCAACGCTTGGGCTAAAGTAGAATCTTGCAAATTTGTATAAGCGGCACGATAAGCATTACCTGCTTTCAACCAATATTCAAACTTCGGTGAAACCTTTGCCATTTCCTCATAGATGAAAGCCTGAGGGGCTGGTTTTGCGACATCATCCCACTTATTTGCCAACTGTTGCAACAGCTTTATCTTATCCTCTCCAGAAGCTTTTGCAACTTGGCCCTCAATATCGGAAATTTCTTTGACTAAACTAGCATCTAAACCTTGTTTTGTCATCGAAGATATATTTTCCAAATTCACTTCATTGGAAGGCTTCGACTCAGATGCTGCAGCAGTTTGTTTTTCTTTGTTCACCAAACCTTTAATAGGCTGTGCTAAAAGCACAGCAACCAAGGCTACTACTGATCCTATTACTATTATCTGTTTGGTTTTTGCCATTTTAATCTATTTTAAAGATTATTTATTGCCATTCTTTACTTTCTCTACGAAAATTTTAGCTGGCTTGAAACTAGGAACAAAGTGTTCAGGGATAATGATTGCTGTATTTTTTGAAATGTTTCTTGCAGTCTTCTCAGCTCTTTTTTTGACTACGAAGCTACCAAAACCTCTTACATATACATTTTCTCCTCCGATCATTGCGTTTTTGACAACTTTAAAGAACGCCTCTACGGTTTCTTGAACATCTACCTTCTCTAAGCCAGTTTTGGTAGAGATTTCTGCAATAATTTCTGCTTTAGTCATATCTATTTTACTGTAATTATTTATTTTTCAACCCTTAAGCCAACTAATGTTTGGGGATGCAAAAGTATTGTTTTAAAATGAGTAATGGAAATTATTTAAATACTTTTTTGATAAATAAGCTTCCAAAAGCCAAACATTTACAATCAATTAACGAGACATTGCGTCCAACCAACCATTAAATAGACCTCAAAAATAAAAACAATTATCTAATTTACAAGATGTTGACTTATTACTTGTCATATAAAAATCAATATATGCCAATTGCATGACTCAGCTGGTCCAAATCTGCTTTGGTATGGTGCGCGTTTACCACAATCCGATTTAATAGAGGGTCTGTAGCGAGGGGATAAGGAAAACTTGAAACCAGTATTCCAGCATTCATCAGCCTCGCATAAAGGCCCGTATCCATTGAAGAAAAGACCGGAAAATCAGCAACAGCGTTTAATCCAGACTCCATATGTGCTTTGAAGGAATTGATATTATATTGCAGTTTTTCGAATTGCTGTAGATAGACCTGCTCTCCATGAACAAATGCATATAAGCTGGCTGGTGAACTTGGAGAAGCCCCTGTATAAAAGTTTGATCGCTTGAGATACTTGATCCGTTCCCCATCGGCCAAAATCAATCCAGCATCTGTTGCCAGGCCTTTTGCCAAAGATGCGACGACGATCAGTTCGATATTAGTCTGCTGAAAACTACTTGTATCCAATGAAATGCTATTCTTGCGCAAAACTCCTATTCCGTGAGAATCGTCCAAGAGCAGTATAATCTTTTTGTCCGGATCAATACGATTGAAAACAGTGAAATCGTACAATTCTGGCCGCATATTGTCCAAGCTGTTGCTAACGATGATAAATGATGTTTGGGCTGAATGATTGATATACTCGATCGTTGCATTGGCCCACTCAACAAAATGCCCAGTTGCAACGGGCTTCTTATCCAGCCATAAAGAAGGGTGACAAGCGGGAGCGTACAATACTTCTCCTTCGGTCGCCAAGGTTCTTACAAGAAATTGCGTTGCCAGATATCCACTTGAGAGCAACAGGCTTGCTTCAAAACCAAAACGCTTTGCGGCATATTCTTCGGCCTGATCAAATATGGCCTGTTGCACATTATTATTTCGTGAAGTGCCGTTGTTGATACCATACCGCTGTATACCTTCTATGAAAATAGAAGCATATGCTTTATCTGTTGCCAGCCCTAGATAGGAAGTTCCACCAAAAAAAAGATATTCCTTACCGCCGACCACAATAACGCGACCTGTTGGTTGTTCTAAATGTGTAAAATTATTCATCTATGTATAGCCGATTCATTTTATTAGCGGGTCAAAACCGCGGGGTTAGCGATATGCTGTGGATCGCCCTCGGAAAAGGCTACAATATTCTCAAAAGCAAGTCTAAATAATTGTTCGTAACCATTTTTCTCCACATAGCCAATATGTGGCGTACAAAGTACATTTGGCCGCTGCAATAACGGATAGTTCGGATCAAAGATTGGTTCGGACTCATAGACATCTACCGCAGCCATCCCCGGAACACCTGTCTCGAGCGCGGTCAATAACGCCCCCTCTTCAACCAACTCAGCACGAGAGGTGTTGACAAAAAGCGCTGTCGGCTTCATAGACCGGAGATCTTCGAGCTTTACGACACCTCGCGTCTCAGGCACTAACCTAAGGTGTAAAGTAACAACATCTGAAAAATGAAAAAAATCGGATTTACTGGCAGCAGCTAAAAAACCATCTCTTACAGCTTCTTCTCGGGAATTTTCGTTTCCCCAAACAATTACTTGGGCACCAAAAGCCCTTGCATATTGCGCTATTCGCTTCCCTATTTTTCCATAGCTCCATATCCCTATTGTTTTCCCGGCGACACAATCTCCTATGTTCGTTTGCCATAGGCCTTTGTCCATATCTGAAAGAGCCTTAGGTAAACCACGGAGGGCATTCATGATCAAAAGCCAGGTCAACTCAGCTGGAGCAACAGGAGAGCCCATACTTTCAGCAACAGCCACATGGAAACGGCTACAAACAGCCAAATCCAAATGGTTTGAAATTTTGCCCGTCTGGCTAATTAACTTTAGCTTGGGAAGCTGAGACAACAGGTCTTCTGTAATTCGCGTCCGTTCTCTGATGAGCACTAACGCTTCCGTATCGCTCAATTTTTCGGCCAGTAAAGCCGAATCTGAATAGGACTGTTTCAATATTTGGACATCGTGACCATCAAGAATTTTGAAACAGTCCAACTTTCGGACAGCGTCTTGATAGTCATCTAAAATGGTTATTCGCATTTTTCTGACTTAATTTTAAACTCTTATTTTCAATATCAAACGAAAGTAAAATGACTTTTATATCCGCTATAAGTACGTCGCATATAAAAGCAATTTTTCGCGTTCTCCACTTTCCATTGCGGAACTTATTTATGGAGGAAATTTTGTTTTTCGATATCAATTTACAGCATAAAGTTGGAATCCTGCAATTCGTCATGATATTTTGACATTCCATCCACTCTTTTTCGCAGGAACACTTACAGCCGCGGATATTTGAATAAAATTAAAGAAAAATGAAGCTGTTATTAACCTTACTATTTTTAAGTATTACCATCGTATCTGCGCAGTCCATCTTGAAAGGGAAAGTGCTGGGCAAAAACGGCAAACCTATATATTTAGCCAATGTTTATATTGAAGGCACTTATGATGGTGGCACCACCGATTCCCTTGGAAATTTCGTATTTGAGACCAGTGAACAAGGCACTAAAATCATTAAAGCGTCTGTTGTGGGCCTCCCAACATATAACAGGCCTATCCAGCTACCTCAAAAAGAATTGCTGATTATTCAAATGCAAGAAAGCGAGAATCGCTTACAGGAAGTCACGATTCAGGCGGGGGTTCTACAAGCCAATAGCTCCGGAAAAAACACGGTAATGAGTCCATTGGATATTGTCACTACGGCAGGCAGCATGGGAAACATCATCAGCGCACTCGCAACATTGCCCGGAGCACAGGTTGGGGGCGAGAATGGACGTCTTATGGTTCACGGTGGAGATGCTTCCGAAACACAGACCTACATCAATGGAATCAGAGTAGCCCAACCTTACACCGCAACACCAAACGAAGTTCCTGTAAGGGGCAGGTTTTCGCCCATGCTCTTTAAAGGCGTGAATTTCTCTACAGGCGGCTATTCTGCAGAATTTGGCAATGCGCTGTCCAGCATTCTAGCGCTAAACACCGAAAATACCATAGAGCAGTCCAAAACAGAGCTTTCGCTATCTTCCGTTGGATTAGGGCTAGGACATACCTTACAATGGGGCAAAAACTCTCTCACCTTCAACAGCAGTTATACAAACTTAAAACCCTATTCCAAAATTATTACACCAGATATAAAATGGACGAAACCCTATGAAAACGCTTCTGGAGAAATGATCTATCGCCATCAGTTTAAAGAAGGTTTTCTAAATATTTATGGGGCTTACAATTTCGAAAATATGGGACTTTACCAAGCGGACATCAATTATGAGCAGCCCGTCCCATTGAAAAAGAAATCCAACAATGCCTACGCCAACATCAGCTACAGTCAGAATTTGGGGAACCGATGGACATTCCAGTCTGGTATTGGCCTAGGCTACCTGACCGATAAGCTGCATTACGATGACGTTTACCTACCTAATGAAGAAAAGAGTCTTCACTTAAAAGGAACGCTAAGTAAGATCTGGAACAATAAGATTAAAAGTATCGGAGGAATAGAATATTTCGACACGAATTATCAAGAAGAATATCACCGACAATCCCTTGGCTATAGCTATGGTTATCATAGCAAGATGACCGCTGTATTTACGGAAACTACCTTCGGCATCCTCCCGAACTTAATCGGGAAGATCGGCTTACGAGAAACTTCTTCCAATTTACAGGCGAAGAGCACGTTAGAACCGAGGGCTTCGCTGGGCTATGCATTAAATAAATATACGCAGCTATCACTTGCTTATGGGAACTTCCATCAGCAGGCGCCAACACCGCTGTTAAAATATGCTCCACAACTTGACTGGATGGAGGCCAATCATTATATCGCAAATTATTTCTATTCGCGTGGCGGGCACTTACTTCGCTTAGAAGCCTATCACAAAGAATATAACAATTTGGCAAAATACAACAGTATAACTCCAAAATATGACAGCCAATATGACAATAACGGAAGCGGTAAGGTCAAAGGCTTTGACTTATTTTATAAAAACAGCAGCACCATCAAAAACCTCCAATACTGGATTTCATATTCCTATACCGACAGTAAGAGAAATGAAGCGAATTATCCGACGACAGTCACTCCCCCTTACGTTTACAAACACAGTTTCTATATCGTTGGAAAATACTGGCTATCAAGCCTACGTTCACAGCTCAGTTTGACAAATTCGTTTGTATCCGGCAGAAATTACAATGATCCCAACCAAACAGTATTCATGAATGGCCATACAAAAGGCTACAATAGTCTGTCTATGAGTTGGTCGTTTCTTTACAGCCAGCAAAAAATTATCCATTTCTCCGTCAGTAATGTTCTTGGCGCTAGCCCAATCTATGGGTATCAATATGCAGACCGGCCAAATTCACAAGGAATCTACGACCGTAGACCGATTGTCCCTACTGCCAAACGCTTTGTATTTCTAGGCTATTTTTGGACAATCAGTAAAAATGAAAAAGACAATCAATTGGACAATCTATAATAAACATCAGCTCATCATCGAAATACGTCGGTCCATCCAGAATTATTTCTGTTTGCAGAAAAGGATTACCAACTTCAAGAACATTCAATATCAGATACATCAAACACAACAACAATAACTTAGAAAAATATTTACTACTAAAAACGAAAGATCATGAAATCATTTATTATCGTTCTCATCTGCCTGATAAGCGGCAGCACATTTGCACAAAGCAATTTTGAAAAAAGTATGGGACAAGCCATGAGCCTATGGCAATCGGGTGAGACGCAGAAAGCGGCCGCTCTTTTAGAACGTATTTCACAGGCAGAAAAGGACAATTGGATTCCTGCCTATTATCAGGCCATGGTACTGACAACAGCATCCTTCAGGGAGAAAAATAAAGAGACACAGACAAAATATATACAGTCTGCAGAAGAAATACTAAACAATAGCGCCCAGGACAATAATTCAGAATGGCTTGTGCTGAAAGCGATGAACCAAACGGCATTGATGATTACAGATCCGATGACAAAAGCCAAAGAGCTTTCACCTAAGATTATAGGTCTATATAAAAAAGCCATCACCCTTGCGCCAAATAATCCACGTGCGGTATTGGGATTAGCGGAATTCCAAATAAACGCAAAAAAATATTTCAACCAGGATACCAGCAAAGAATGTGAGGATGTAAAGAAAGCACTATCTTTATTCAGTGAAGAGAAAACTACTACACCATTTGCACCTTCATGGGGCAAAGATCGGGCAGAACAGTTGATAAAAGAATGCAAATAACACTTTGTGAAAAAAGCACCATTTAAAGCTATTATACAAGCATTACTCGCAAGCTTGGTCGTAACCATCTATTTTGTGGTTGTGGCCAAACTTGACCACAATGATGTCCCTTGGATATCCATCATCTTTCATCCTAATATGGTCAGAGGTTTACTATACGGATTTTTTCTCTTTCTAGGTCATAGTTATCTATCGAAATGGGTCGGGAACAAATACCCAAGCAGTAAAGATTTTGGAAAAAAGATGATTGTTTTTTACAGTGTCAGTTTCTTCTTGACCATACTGGTCGTTTTTATTGTCAATGCTTTTTTTTCCGGACTGTTTAAACCCAGTATTGCCCAAAATTTCCCACAACGTTTCCACCAATTTATTCACCAACAACGTGTTGCATATTATTTTCAAACTGCGATGATATCTTGGTGCATTTCTATGATTTTTTTTGGATTCTATTTCTATAAAAGATTCAAAGATTATCAAATCAAAGAATCTCATCAGGAAAAACAGCAAATAACAGCACAATTTGAGTCGCTCAAAAATCAACTCGATCCACATTTTTTGTTCAACAGCCTGAATGTATTGAATGGATTAATTGAAGAAAGCCCCAAAAAGGCCAGCATGTTTACCACGGACCTTTCTAAGATATATCGCTATGTATTGGAGCAAAAAGACAAAAGCCTCGTTTCTTTACAGGATGAGCTTACTTTTTCAAGAGCCTATTTAAACCTCTTGAGTCTTCGCTTCGAAGCCGGTATACAGATCGATTTACAGATCAATGCGGAACAACATACTGGTTTTATATTACCCCTTTCCCTTCAATTACTGATCGAAAATGCAATCAAACACAATATTATTTCGGTCAGGAAGCCTCTTTTATTGAAGATTTATCGAAAAAATAATTACCTCTATGTTGAAAATAATCTTCAAAAGAAGAAAGTGCTCCATGATCATTCGGGAATCGGTCTGAAAAACATTCAGGAACGTTACGCTATACTGTCCAATTTATCTGTACATCTTCAGGAAACTGATATTTTATTTTCTGTCGGACTGCCCATCATCAATGAAATAGTCTCTTAAAAGTAACCTGTTCTTAAACAAACATGCAAGAGGTAATCGTAGCAAAACTAATAGCATAGGCACAACGATGCTCGATAAATTAAACAATACAACGGTCTGATGATCGATAAGCATGCAAAAAACAATGAAAATAGTAATTATAGAAGACGAACTCCCATCAGCTAGATTACTCCAAAGAAAACTGGAGAACCTCGGTTACACGGTAGCTGCCGTACTGCAGACTGTGGAAGAATCTATCGAATGGTTTATGTCAAATACCGAACCTGACCTACTGTTCTTGGATATTCAGCTCGCCGATGGGATTTCATTTGACATCCTTGAGCAGGTGAAGCCTAATTCGGCCATTATTTTTACCACCGCATACGATGAATATATGTTGCGGGCATTTAAACAAAATAGCATCGATTACCTCCTGAAGCCGATTGAAGATGAAGAGCTGAAAAATGCTATTGAAAAATTCCGTCAATTAAGACACCCAAAGCCACAGCTCGATCTGGCATCTTTTGAAGCTTTATTTAGAAACACTGTCCAAACATATAAGGAACGCTTTACCATCAAAATAGGCCAAAACCTAAAAGTAGTGACCACCCAGCAAATCGAATGTATTTACAGCGAAAACAAAGGCACTTACCTTTATACCAATGAAAAGGGGAACTATCTTTTGGACCAAACATTGGATGCGCTGATGCCACAACTATCCCCTAAGGATTTCTTTAGGATCAACCGAAGCACTATAGTTCAATTTGATGCTATCAAAAATATTGCTGTACATTCTAATGCCCGGTTAAAAATATACCTTAAGCATTATGAATCGGATGAGCTCATTGTTTCAAGGGAGAAAGTCACGGCCTTCAAAAACTGGCTTGACAATTAATCTAGTCCTCTCTAAAAAGTGCTTTAGCGCAATTACTTTGCAAGTGAAATAGACTATCATAAAAAATGGTCCTGTCAAGTTTAGCTTTTGGAAGGTAAACCAAGCAGATGTGGGATCCATTAATCTAAGCTACATATTGATTCGATAATTTAGCGGAATACTAAATCGAAGAGACACCGCGAACCCCTTTATCGGATTGTAATCTTTTTTTTCATTGATGGAAAATCCATAACCAAAGTCAATATCCACCAATGTGGCCAAACTCACTCCAACTTTGGGCGTAAAGGTATACGGAGTAAGCTCTGCACGAACAAAGGGAGTTAAGACATATGTTTGAGGATAATACGTTACTGCAGCCTCAGGTATCACGGCAAACTTCTTTTGTGTCCAAGTAAAGTTGGCTGTGGCATCTGCTCGGAGAATATGATCTCCTATAAAAGGAAATGCGAAATAAGCACCAGTTTTTATTATACTCCCTTTTTGAAACTGGTAGCTTAACGTCGGACCGATTAAGTGGTCTTGCGCTTTTAGGTTGCTAACTATAGCTAACAACACAACAAGTGACCCCAGGAGTTTATAAACCGTCTTACTGCGCATTTTTCAATTAATAAATATGAAAATTGAGCGGAATATTTACCCCTACTGAAACGGTAATTCCGTCAATCGGCTTAAAATTTTTCTTAGTATTGTAATCAAATCCATAACCTATTCCCAGATCCACAATAGAGAATAGACTTGCACCAACTTTTGGCGTTATGGTATAAGGTGTTAACTCTGCTTTTACAAAAGGAAAAACAACAAAATCATTTAGATAATAGGTAAACCCCAGCTCTGGAATAACAGTCGTTTTACCTTCCATCCAGCTGAAATTGGCTCCTGCATCAATTTTCATATACTGAAAATCATTAGGTGCAAATAATCCCCAACCCGAAACTTTAAGGAAATTACCACTTTGATACTGATACCCTACTGAAGGACCCCAAATCCATTTATTATGCTGTTTCCATGGCTTATCTTGTGCCATAGACAACGTGGAAAAGAGAAGAAGGATAGTAAATAACGATAATATTCTTAGTTTCATCCAGCTAAATTACAAACTATAATCTATTTTATGGAATACAACAGGTGCATGCCAGAATAGTTTTACTTAAAACAGAAAAACAATAAATATATACGCCTGCAGTAAACCAATAAAAGTATGGTTTGTGCCTGTTTAATGGGGTAATATCTTGATTCTGATAAATTGTGATCTTTCGTTCAGCGATCCTTCTTCACCCCAGTAACCGTCTACATGGTTGGCAGCAGTATAGATACAACCGTCCTTTCCCCAGAACATTAACTCTTCTTTCCAGGTTGGCATCCACTCTTTAAAACTAATAAAAAGCATCGGTGTCACCTTTCCTTGTTTCACGTGGAAGAGCTGCAGGTCGCCCGTCGATTCATAGGGGTCGGCATGCAAGGTCATCAGGTAATTTTTATCGGCAGAGAAGAATGGATAATCCCCACATTCCACAATAAGATGACCATCTTGTTTATCAAAAAGCCGCACATCAGCACTTTCCCAATAATTCCCATCAACAGCAAAAGCATTTAAAAAATCGTAATGCCCTTTATAAGAATAGCTGGCTTCTAATTCATTATCGATATCCTTATCCTTAAATGTTAGCTTTTTCCCATTTGTCAACGGCAATTCCAAAATCTTTCCATTTTTGGGATAAGACAGAGTATCCTTGATCAAGTAGTTTTTAGCCGTATTCCGAGCGGCTAAGAACGTTTGCTCATCAATCAACTCTAGCTGGAGATACTTATCTAAAGAATGTCCATTTTCGTAATACATTTCTTTACCATTTATCGTCAATGAAACGATTGAATTTAAATCTTTGGGAGAGATTGTAATTTTATCTTGTTTCCCCAGCTTGGACTTCGCTACATAGACCTTTTCCCATCGCGTTACATCACCTTTTTCGCCATTGTTCCCGCTATAATCGCGCTGGATACGATCCATTACGGCAATCCATTCTCCTTCTTCACCGATCACATCGAGCTTGGTACCATAGGGATATTTTCCTAATAGCGGGGCAGCCTTATCCGCGCCTTGTCTAAGTTCGGCTCCAGCCCGATCAACAACATAGGTATTTTTTAAAACCTTCGTCTTGTCAAAGTCAATTGGCAAAGGAGGAAATTTAGCAGCAGCCATCGTATCCTTCACAGCGACTGTTTTAAGTTCAGCAGAATCCTTTAAATCCGCACCGTTGACTTTTGTATTGTGTCCACAGCTCAAGATTCCAATGGATAACGTCGCTCCTAGGAATAAAGATAGGGGTGAAAATAGCTGTCTATTCATAAAGGTCAAGGTAGCGATTCCCATGCCAAAAAAAAATACTGGTTTTCAGGGGTTCTTCGAGATCCAATACTATTATCAAAAGCTTCATAGTTTTGGCAACCTAAATCAACGCTCATTCCAAATGTGGGCCAGATCATTTGAAGAACATATCTACAGCTATGAAGGTTCATTAAAAAAACTCCGGATTTCTAATCTTTTAGCCACAAATTTTTCCTTTCAATTTGTAGACCGCCATTTGACTTCCTTGAATGGACAATGGTCATTATGATTGCTACAATGATGGTCAAAAAGCGGAAAAAATTGCTCCATCCATTTCCGGCAGCATTGTCCGAAACATCAAAAATCATCCAAGCCGAATTCATCAAAACATGAAGTGTTACCGGTATCCAAAGGTTAAACTTCCACTCAGCATACAACCACGAAAATAGGATAGAGCCGAAGAAAGTCATACCGAAAATCAGGACCAATTCACCCAAATCCTGACTCTGATAAAGATGTAGTAAAGCAAACAGGAGTGATGTAGCTAAAATGGATGGAATAAAACCTAGTCGGGTATAGCGAAAAACTAAACCAAAAAAATAGGCACGAAAGATCATTTCTTCAAAGAATCCTGATGACACACTATTTATTAATAGCCCGTTTGGATCTATTTTCCGATTTAAGGTAAAAACAAAGGCATACCCCAAGAACATCGGTAAGGTAGCTATTATTCCAAAAGAAAGCCCCTGTAAAAAATTGCCTTTCAACCCAAATTTTTCCAAGAATTCATTCTGCCCTTTCGGTTTAAGCAGCATTGCCCCAAAAAGCAACGGTACAAGGCTAATTGAATACGTCAGTACATGCCCCAAAAATCTACTTTGGACATAGTTGATTATCATGGATTGAAGGGGCGCAAAAAACAAATAATCGAGGATAAAATATATTCCGAAGAAGAGAAATAATACCAGCAGGTTTAAACTTTTTGTGTTCATCTTTTTTTTGAACAAAATTATGCTACCCAAGACGAGTATACAAAGTTATGTGGCGTATGGCAAGATTTAGGGACGATTGACCAAAACGTGGGTGGTCAGTCCGACAAATAGGGTCTAACTGATTCTATAGCAGACCTCGAAATAACAGCACAATCTTCAGTATCTGCAAAACGTAACAAAAAACCTTGGGCATTCCCTTCCTTTACAAGGATTTTTTCAAAATTGACAAGAAAGGACCGATGACATCGGTGAATAGACATTGTATTCAACAGTTCAGATAAGCGGCTCAACGTAATTCGTACCATCTGCTTCTTTACCATGCCATCCTTCCTAAAGTAGATCATGCAATAATTATCCATCGATTTTGCAAAAATAAAATCGCTTGGCAGCAACTTTAACGGTTGATTACCATTCGGAATATCGACCAAAGCCAAATGGCAGTCATTCGCTTGACTCAATATCATAGCTGGCTTTATTGAAAGACTTTCTATCGACGATTTATTCTTTTCATGATTCGAATGACGCTTATCAACTCGAAGCAAAAAATAAATCGCTGCAATAGGGCTATAAAGTGAAAGCGTGTAACATCCAATATAGGGCAGGTTGTTCCACTGCAACGGGGCCTGATTGATGAACCAACCGTGATAGGCGAAATTTAAAAAACTTGATAATAGGAACACAAGAAAAAGACGAAATAGTTCTATCGCAACTGTTCCTCTTTTTTTACGCAAGACGATAGAAATTAAGGCATATGCAATGGATAAAATGACTCCGTAGCCGGATAACAAGCTAAATTTATAGGCATTCTGAAAATTATACGTTCCGAATGGCTGAAAAACCAGTAGGAATACATAAGCTGATAAGCCGAGGAAGAGGGCATAAGTGAGCAGCTCTCTTATGGAGACAATCTTGGGAATTACGATATTTAAATAATTTATAATAGATTTTTTATATATCATGATTGGATAAATTTAGCATTTTTCTTGTGATTAACAGCGTACATTACACAAAGACTTCTTCAAAAAAGGCTGGCAGAGCAAAAATTTATAGTGAAAAAATTGAAATATATTGAATTTATAATTTAACTTAGAAGATATTTTTTCAAGCACATTAGTTAGCTTGAATTAAAATTGATTTGTCATATTATATTTTAACGTAATTCTCCAAGCTATGCGTTTAGGTCAACTACTTACTTTATTTCTTTGTTCGGCTTTTGTACATGTTATCCAAGCACAGGAAAAGCAAGTTTTAATAGAAAATGTCAAACTGCTCGACTATACAACTAAAACCTTAACTCCACCAAAACATGTTTTAATAAACGGAAATACAATTCAGACCATCAGTACATCCCCTATTGACGCACAAGGAAAGAATATCGTCAGAATTGACGCTAAAGGCAAAACACTGATCCCTGGATTGATCGATGTGCATGTCCATTTGGTATTTGGAGCTTTGACAATGCCTCAAATGATGACAAATGACCTATCCGAGGACTTCTTGATCAAGACGGTGGGGCTATCGGCTCAACAGATGTTAATGCGGGGTTTTACAAGCGTACGTGATGTCGGTGGCCCCATATTTCCATTAAAAGCTGCGATCGACAAAGGTAAGCTTTTAGGGCCTAGAATCTGGCCTTCTGGTGCCGTTGTAAGCCAAACTGCAGGGCATGGAGATTTTCGGACACCGGAGGAAAAATCGCGTCGTTTTTTCGGCGTTGTCTCTCGTGCGGAGCGATATGGAGCAACCTTCATCGCCGATGGTCGTGATGAGGTCCTGACTGCAGTAAGAGAGAATCTAAGATTCGGGGCAAGTCAAATTAAACTCATGGCAGGCGGAGGAACTTCTTCAGCATATGATCCTGTGGATGTCACCCAATATACGCTAGACGAAATGAAAGCAGCAGTAGATGCAGCCGAAGACTGGGGAACCTATGTCACCGTACATGCGTATACGCCAAGAGCAATTCGAAGAGCGATCGAAGCTGGCGTAAAATGTATAGAGCATGGACAATTGCTCGAAGAAGAAACTTTACAGCTAATTGCAGAAAAAAATATCTGGCTTAGTTTACAGAATCTTGTGGAAGATACACCCGATATGGATCCACAACGAAGAATCAAGCGTAAGCCTGTCATTGAAGGTCAGGAAAAAGTATGGCCTATGGCTAAGAAATATGGAGTAAAACTAGCTTGGGGTACAGATTTCCTTTTTGAACCGGACCTGAATAAATTGCAGAATACTTTTATTTTACGCCTTCAAAAGTGGTTTACGAATGTCGAAATCATTAAAATGATTACCCAAGACAATGGCGAGCTTCTGCAGCTTTCGGGATTAAGAAGTCCTTATCCTGGCAAGCTGGGAACAGTAGAAGAAGGAGCGTTGGCAGATCTAATCCTTGTAGACGGAGATCCTCTTAAGAATTTAAAACTATTGGCAGATCCTGAAAAAAACTTTCTGTTAATCATGAAAGACGGTCAGATTCATAAAAATAGCCTCCAGAAACGTTAATATTTCCAAGGTCAAATTTATTGTATATCGAAAATACAGCATATTAAGATGATAAAATGTATTTTCGATGACATCAGTTAAAAGGGGCTACTTGGGCCCTTAAAGGTGAAAAAGGAATCAAACAATTTTTACCATCACTAGGTGCAGGCGGTTGCATTAGGGTATAATTTATTTGAAGAGTAAACACCTTTGCATTTAATTGATTAGTTTTGCGTTTAAACGATAAATCAAAGCATTCGGTGGCATTATTATTCAACGACGGACGTCCAGTAGTAAGACTCAGAGCATTTCGGGCTATCGACGATCCCCAAACCTGTGAACGTTTCATAGAAGGACACGCGCACGTGTTAACTGCTATAGGCGTAAAGAAAGTAACTTCTTCCAAAAATGACTGGATGTACAATCCCGCATCATTCGTATTGATCGTAGAATCCCTTGATGGCGATAAAGTCTATGGTGGAGTACGTATACACGTATCTGGAGGGAGCGAACCACTTCCCATTGAACAGGCCACGGGAGCGATGGACGCTAAAATCTTAGACCTTGTTTATGATTATGCGCAACAGGGGACAGGTGAAGGTTGTGGCCTTTGGAACTCCAGGGAGATTGCTGGATATGGCATTGGCAGCATATTTTTGACGAGAGCTGGTGCCGCCATCAGTACACAGGTTGGCATTAAATCACTCTTTGCTTTATGTGCTCCTTACACGGTGAAATTAGCAGAAAGTGTTGGCTACCGCATTGATACAAGTGTTGGAAATAATGGCACATTCTATTATCCGAAGCTGGATCTACTGGCTACCGTAATGATTATGCGCAATCTAGACACCTTGACCGAAGCCGATCAGGAAAACAAAGATGCAATTTTGTCGCTTCGTAATAATTCCAATATTGTCCGCATAGAAACTTTGCGGAATAAGGAGATTGAAATTCATTATCAAATCGATATTCCGAATCTCAATCAATGGGATTTAAATGAAATTATTAAAAATCTGAAACATACATCATTAGATCATAAACCAGATGATCGTAATTTAAATATCTTATAATGGACACTAAACATTATGGTGCCGGCTATTTAATGGATACCGGTGATTTTCTTAAACAATTAAAAATACATTCATATACTCCTTTTAATACGATTAAAGAGGGGGTTGTCGTCGATCTTGGCTGTGGAACTGGAATGGATGCCATCAATTTGGCTAATATGTTGGGCCATAATGTACTTGTCGTTGGATTGGATCATGATAAGGCTTTAATCGAGCATGCCAAAACAAGCAGTGAAGAGGTAAAGAACGTCGACTTTGTTCAGGGTGAAGTTTATCAACTTAGCTTTACAGATAATTCCATTTCTGGCATTAGAATGGAGCGCGTTGTACAACATCTGCTGGAAGCGCCAAAAATGTTTGCTGAGGTTCACCGTGTTTTGCGTGAAGGTCAACCCTTAGTGATCGTTGAGACCATTTGGAACAGCCTGACGTTTTACAGCAAACATGTTAACATTGAGGCTAAGATATGTCATTATTTGACCGAAGAAAAAGTCAACAATGGCTGGGCTGGGAATAAATTAACTTCAGACCTATTGACTCAAGGCTTTAAACAAGTTCAATTGCAAACATTCTGTATGGTAGCCCGTTCGAAAGAAGAGGCCAACCGCTATCTATTCTTAGATAAAATTCTTCTGGAGATGGTCGAAAAAGAGAAGTTAAGTACAGTTGAAATGGAGGAATTTCAAAATACATTGGATCAAGCTGATGAAGCGGGTTGTTTCCTTGTTTCTATGAATTTAGTTATTGCCGAAGCAAAAAAATAGCATATAGTGATGAAATGCTGGCTTAACTTAGTCTTCTTATTTATTTTTACATGCAGTTCAACTTGTTTTGGAGAGGTTATTATCGATAAACCGACACAACGTGTATTGATCGGATATGGTCTGGAGCGTTATACCGGGAAAGGGGAGCCTGACTTTGCAGATACTTCGGCTTCCTCCTTTCAATCGTTAGAAAGCAAGGTCCCCAATTTGGGCATATCACCCGCTGACATCTGGTTTCGATTGCCCGTAACAAACAAGGGCAAAGAAAAGCTTGAACTCTTGCTCGAAATCGCCTATCCCCTCTTGGATGAGGTCGAACTTTTTGTACCGTCATCAAACGGGCATTATAACTCGATCAAGTTGGGCGAACATCAATCTTTTTCGGCTAGAAAATATAAGGTCCCTAATTATGCATTCGACATTCAATTGCCTGGAAATGAGAAGACCATCTTTTTTCTTCGCATAAAAAGTACGGAACAGATTATTCTCCCGATCTATTTAAGTAACGAGCGTAGTTTCTTAAAAGAGATGAATGACGACAGTTTATTAAGCGGCATCTATATTGGTATTGTCGGCATTATGGCGATATACAATTTATTCCTGTTTTTTTCTGTCCGTGAAAGAGGCTATCTGTATTATGTCCTTTATGTTCTTTGTGCAGGAATCACACAAATGGGTATTAAAGGTTACAGTTTTCAATATTTGTGGCCAAATTGGACTTATTTTGCAACAAAGGGTCCTATTATTTTTGGTTGTTTATCAGGCTTATGCGCCCTGCTTTTTGCAGATTCTTTTCTTCAATTACCGAAAAATGCTCCTCGGTCAAGACGTGTTATTACTGTTTTTATCATTCTTTTTGTCATTGGCAGCCTTCTTACATTGCTCAACCTGACACAACCAGCGTTCATGGTTATGCAGCTAACAACAGGAGCGGGGTCTTTATTTGTCCTTTACTTATCCTATCGTGTAATGATAAATGGTTATAAACCGGCTAAATATTTTGTTTACGGTTGGACAATTTTATTATTAGGTTCTGTCGTGTTTTTACTGAAAGACTATGGCATCTTAAAATATAACGATTTTACGAGCAATGCTGTACAAATTGCATCTGTGGTGGAGATGGCCTTACTGTCCTTCGGTCTAGCTTACAGTATCAATATTTTAAAAGAAGAAAAAGAAGCATCACAAGTCAGGGAATTAGCAATCTCATTAGAAAACGAGAAGTTAATACGTGAACAAAATATTGTATTGGAACAAAAAGTCGATGAGCGGACACGTGAATTAACAGAATCTAATGAGTCTCTACAAACCACTCTTACTCACTTAAAGGAAACGCAGTCTCAACTTGTCGAAGCCGAGAAGATGGCCTCCCTTGGTCAATTGACTGCTGGGGTTGCGCATGAGATCAACAACCCAATCAACTTTGTTACGTCTAATGTCGCTCCGTTAAAACGTGATATTAAGATGATCTGGGAAACGCTGGAGGAAGTAGAACGTATTGCTTTTAAAGAGGGGATATCCGATACTGAAAAGCAATCTCAGATCAAAAAATTCAAAGATGATCAGGATATCGACTATCTGAAAACAGAAGTAGATTTTCTATTAAAGGGGATGCATGATGGGGCCCATCGGACTGCCGAAATCGTAAAGAGTTTGCGGATCTTCTCGCGCGTAGATGAGGATACATTAAAATTTGCCGATCTAAATGAGGGGTTGGAGTCAACAATGGTTATCCTCAATAGCTTATTAAATAACACGATTGAAGTTGACAAGATCTATGGCGATATGCCAAAGGTCGAATGTCATGCAGGCAAACTTAATCAAGTCTTTTTGAATATCGTGACAAATGCTATTTACGCCGTAAATAAAAAGTTTAATCACGATGTTGGTGGTAAAATATGTATTGAGACCGGAGTTAAGGAGGATAATACAGCTGTGTTTATCAAAATCGCAGACAATGGCATCGGTATTCCAAAAGAAATCCATGAACGGATATTTGAACCATTTTTTACAACGAAAGACGTTGGCGAAGGTACTGGTTTGGGAATGTCCATTGCCTATAATACCATTGCGAAACATCATGGTAAAATTATTGTAGATTCAGAAGTGGGACAAGGCACAAGTTTTACACTCCTCATTCCAATTCAACAAAACAATTAATACCGCTATAAACTGAAAATAGTTCAATTAACTATTATTTTTTCATATCTTTTGTAAGGGAAAAACCATATAATAAAATTATGCAGAGGGAGCTTGAAATATTATATATCGATGACGAAGTAAACAATTTAGTTAGCTTTAAAGCGAACTTTAGATACGATTACGCTATCCATACAGCATCCAATACGAGTGAGGCCGAAACGATCCTTCATGCTCATCCTGATATCCGTATTATCTTCTGTGACCAACGTATGCCGGATGAGATGGGCATCGATTTTTTGCACCGCATTAAAAAAGATTTTCCAAAACCAATCCGTATTCTTTTAACGGCTTATGCCAATATGGAAACTGTAATTGATGCAGTTAATAAGGGCCATATTTTTAGATTTGTCCGAAAACCCTGGATGAATGAAGAAATCGTTTCCGCTATAGAAGAAGCAAATAAATTTTATGTTGCAAACTCTATGCTAGAAGTTAAGAATCAAGAGCTGCAAAAAGCTTATGATGAATTAGATAAATTCGCATATAGTGTTAGTCATGATCTTCGTGATCCATTGACAGGGGTTCTTTCTGCGGTGAAACTTGGGTTAGAATTTGACAGCATAGATCGTATTCATGAGTTGTTATCACTAATGGATAGTTCATTGGTCAGCTTAGATGCTTATATTGACAGTCTGCGAGACTATTATCTCTTACGAAGAGGCGAACTTATGTTGTCAGCCATAAATTTCGAAGATCTCTTTGATAATATCCGTCAGTTTTACAGTATGTACACGCAAAATAAAGATGTTGCTTTTGAAATTTCAGTGGATCAAAAAGAGATCTTTAGCGGAGACAAAGCTCTTCTAGAATTAATTTTGCATAATCTTCTTTCTAATGCGTTTAAATACCAACGTAAAGGGCAGGAAAACCAGTACGTCAAACTCTCCGTATTCGTATCAGAACGTAAAGCCAAAATTATTGTGAGTGACAACGGAATAGGCATATCTCCAGAGTATGTTGAAGATATCTTTAAATTATTCTTTAGAGCAAGTGATCAAGCTAAGGGCATGGGATTTGGGCTCTATAATGTTCAGAACGCACTCTTAAAACTACAGGGGAAAATTGAAGTGCAATCACAACCAAATCAGGGCACAACCTTTACAGTCATTATACCGAGCAAATAAGGCCTCTCACTTTCTGCAATCCTATGCGATTGCAGCGAAGAGTATTACAAAGCAAACAGACATTTTAAATAAAAGTTGACTTTCCTAAAATTACAATCTTTTAGGAAAGTAGCTTTTGTCGCAGCAGAAACTCCAACTGATCATTTGAAGTCTCAAGCTGAGAATTAGTCTCCACAATCTTTTGACGCTCAGCATAGACATCATAAGCGCGTTGAATCGTTTGATCGAGCTCCTCTTCACTCCACGGCTTATTGAGGTAATGAAAGATTTTTCCTTTATTGACAGCATCAACGACGGCTGCCATATCTGTATACCCTGTCAAAAGGATACGCATTGGGGCTGCATTGATCTTAATAATCTCTTCCAAAAACTCTACACCGGTCATTTCCGGCATCCGTTGATCAGTAATGATAATATGTATTTGGTTGTTTTTGACAATATCGATTGCATCGGCACCACTAATTGCCGTAAACACTTTATACTTTAGTCGAAATGTCGCTTTAAAAGAAAACAGATTGTTTTCTTCGTCGTCAACGTACAATATCGAAATCTTCTTGTCTTCCATAAGCTTATCGTCTGAAATACAAATTTACATAATAAATTCGCTGAATTAATAACAGATTAAAGAGTTTTATGTTTTCCTAGCAGAAATAATACGTGATCTCTGATAAAATAATGGATTAGTTATCCGAAAATTATAGCATCAGACGCCGGAAAAACGATTTAAAGTTAATATTTCCACAACGGTAATAATCCAACTTGTATTAGGCACAAAAAAGCCATCCTACTTACGTAAAACGGCTTTTTTGAAAGTGACCCCGCTGAGGCTCGAACTCAGGACCCACAGATTAAGAGTCTGTTGCTCTACCAACTGAGCTACGAAGTCATTCGATAATCCAAATGTAAGGTTCACCGTAGAAAAAGTCAAGTGGAAAAGAATATTTTTTTGACTTTTATGACATTCAAGCGAGATTTTTGCCAGTTGCTCGATAAAAAAACTGACCAAAATAAGACCATCAAACTATTTATTCTTTCGCCCTATATTGCCTTGTGTTCCCACCACAGCGATCTTTCCCATAATCATTGGCTTAACTTCCATTTCTATTGGTTTATCCAGTTGCATTTTACTCCCTTTTTTGAATGGAATCACAACAGTTTTATAGCCAAACATCTGTGCACGGAGCTCTTGGTTTACCCGAAACAATGATTGCGGTACCCAAAGCTGAAAATTTCCATTTTCATCCACTTTCGTACGATAATTTCCTAAGGATACCTCTGTGCCCACCATGCTTACATCGCTTCCAGCACAAACAACTTTACCTTTTATACTTACTTTAGTACAATCACGGCTTCCCTTTAACGCTGAATTATCATTTGTTGATGAGTTGCCCCAATCTTGCTTCTTTATCTGATCATTTTTCGTTTTTGTTTGGACAACGACAACTTCTCCAGTCAGTTTGTTTTGTGCTTGAGCAGTATGAAAACTCAAGGATCCAACCAATAGAAGGCCCGCAGCAATGCCTGTCCATCTTCCTTGCCAAATAGGGTTTTTAGAAAAAGAAATAGTGGCATCCAATTCGCGCATCAACTGATCTTCATAAAATCGACCACATAACCCCCTACTGGCTTTTTTTATTTGATCCACAATTTCCTGATCATTCATCTGTGAAAAATCAACAACCATCTTCTCACATTGGCCACAGAAACGGCCTTGTTCTTGCGGCGTCATCTTACCCCAATCTGCAGAGCAAGATTCTTTTACCTGTAATACAATCTTTTCCATATTGCCTTATATTTTCAGAAGGGATGCAGGAAAATCACCAATTTCATAATGAAACAGCGAACCAAAACATTAAAAACTGATAAACAGATACTTAAAAAAATAAAACCATTTAAAATCGTCTATTAACTTCCACAGAGCAAAGGGTGGGACCAAATGAAGTAAATGAACCGAATGAGGTAAATCATACGCTGAAGGGTAATAAATAACAAAAATTAGAAGATCGTATTCATAAAAACATGAGACGTTAAAAAAAATAGGCTGTCTCAAAAAAGTTGGACAGCCTATTTACAGTAAGTAATTCTAATTGTTACTTCCCTATTTGATATTGTCAAGAATTTCTTTTATCGCTCTTTCCAACTGCGGATCTTTATTTTCCATCCGATCTTGTACTGTATTTTTTACAAGAATATCTGGGGCAACTCCGGTTTGCTCGAGATCCTGACCATCAAGCGTATAACATCCCCAAGACGGAAGTCGATAGTTTGATCCGTCGACTAAGCCTTTAGCAGAAGTAAAAATAATCCAACGATAGGTCTCATTACCGATGATTTTCCCCAATTTAAGGGCTTTAAAGCCCGCAGCGGTCATTTCAGCATCGCTCAGCGATTGCTCATTAATCAATAAAACAATAGGTTTGGCAGATGGTGCAAAATTACTTTGTGGCGCACGTTTACCACCTCGGTATTGCCATTGTAAGTAAGGGCGTTGTGACAGGAATCGTAAAACTTCATCGTGCACATTTCCGCCTGTATTATACCGTAAATCTAAAATAATCCCTTGTTTGTTATTCTCCTGTTCAGCCATGTCGATCAAGAACCGCTGTAACTCAGTATCCGACATATTTTTCATGTGTGAATACGCTATCTTATTGCTACTCAACTGATCAACTCGGCTTCGGTTATCTCTAATCCATTGGTCGTAGAGGAGGTCTCTAAACACGGCGCTTGATACCGGACGAATGTTTGTCTGAATTTCCTTGCCATTACGACTCAAGGTCAATTGGATTTCTTCTTCCAGTGAAGGCCAAGTAAAATAACTATCGCGGTCTGCCTGCGTATTCAATTTTGTTCCATTAATCGCCATGAGAATATCACCCGCGTGAATATCGGCCTCTTTCTTTGCTGCGGGGCCATTCGGAACAATATAGCTAATCTTATAAGGGTTGCTTGTATCATAGATCACACCGATTTCATTCGTTACAAAACCAAACGGCTTACGTTCTTCCTGCCCCATAGAACTGAACCCCAAATGTGACGAATTGAGTTCGCCCAACATATCATTTAAGAGGATGCGCAAATCTGTCCTATCGTTGATACCTGGAAGATATTTCTCATATTTCTTTTTAACAGCGGTCCAATCTACACCATGGAAATTGCTATCGTAGAAATTCTCCTCCAGATTGGCCCATGTCTCATAAAACATCTGATTGAACTCTTTCTCAAGATCCCGATTGAATTTAAAACTCATGGTGACCGCATCAAGCTTATTCAAGTCAAGATTATATTTCTGAATTGTTCCTCGGGTCAGCACGAAGTACTTGCCTGCAGACTCTACAAATTGCCCCATACCTCCATCTGTGACTTTTTCGGTTTTGGCTGGTGTAAATAACTCATATACGGTACGATATGTACTATATTTTCCTTCATGATTGGAAGCATAGAACAAATAGGATTTATCCCCTTTTTGTATCACCAAAGGATCAGATTGTGTTCCAAATGCTGGACTGACTTGCTCAATTCGGTCACGCAATCCTTCTAAATCCAATTGGACCAAAACAGCTTTCTTTGCTTCGGCTGCTGGTATTGCGGTTGACTTTACCTTGTCGGCATCATTTTTCTTCTTATCCTTAGCAGCATCTTCCTTCTTAGTTGCACCAGTTTTATTTACTGTCGTATCTTTCTTTTCAGGTGTTACAAATAATTCATCAAACTTTGCGCTACGATAAGGTTGGTCAAAGTTGGTCAATGCCATTCGGAAAATGCTTGAGTTTTGCATACCAGTAGGATAAGAAGGTTTAGTCCTATTACTCGCAAAATAAATGTATTTACCATCGGGAGACCAATATGGTGCTGCCTCTGTAACACCAGTATTTGTCAAATTTGTCGTTTGCTCATTTTTCAGGTTATACACAAAAATATCCTGTTCAAAATTGCGTATAGCCGTGAATAAAAGATAATTTCCATCGGGAGAAAATGAGGGCGAAGAATTTTGAAATGCCCAGATTTCATCTCTAACTACTGTTTGGCTCTTCAAACTTGTCAAATCCAATAGACGAACTTCATCACGTCCGCTGAGATATACCGCTTTTGTTTTATCCCCATTGAATGTAATATCCCGATTGTTACGCAGATCTTGTGTCAATTGTTTTACCTCTCCTTTACCGTCTGCTGTACGTGAAAACCAGTTCTGATACCCTTGATGCGTTTGACTATAGAGCAATGTTTTACTGTCTTTAAGCCATTTAACTTCCATGATGCGCTCCCCTTGACTAGGCATCTGACGAACAAACTTTCCTTCGATATCCGAAACGAACAATTCCCCACGGGATACAAATGCCATCTTTTTCCCGTCCGGTGAAACGTCGAAATTACTGATGTTACCTGAAATATTGAACTCCTTCAGCTTTCCTAGGACCTGATTACGGTTAAGTGCGATGCTGGGCTGCATGGTTTTCTTTCCATTGACATCGTAAATATAAAGCTGGTACCCCTTTTCAAAAGCGATCTTACTACCATCTGCCGCGACAAACGGACGTTTGATTGATTCTGGGAAAGAGGTCAATTGGGTTTTCGCTTTTCCAGCTATTTGATAAAGATTGTATTCACCATTGCTTTCGTCGGACACATAGAATATGTTTCCTTTTTGGTCTACTGTCGGCCAAAAATCCTTACCTATATAATCTGTATACTGTTGAAAAGCTTTTGTTTTGGGATTATAGGACTTTATATCCGGATTGAAAGCACCTTTATATCGCTTGCGGTTGGCCGAGCTATAGCCTTCCCAGCTGTCATTGAATAATAATTCTCCTGAAGGTGTTGGCACCACATTACTGATATAATTAAAGACATGAGGAAACAACCTTGTTGCCGTTCCGCCATCCAAAGCGACTTGATAAGCACTCATTCTATTGTAACGCGATGACGTAAAATAAAGCGTCTTGCTATCCCAGCTCCAGCTGTCTACTTCATCCGAAGCATCGTGCGATGTAAGCTGTCGTATATCTCCACCAGCCAAAGGCATCACATAGACGTCCATGTTACCATTTTGATTGGCCGAAAACGCTAGCCATTTTCCATCAGGGGAAATTCGTGGATTGATCTCATTTCCTTCCATTCCTGTCAGCCGAACTGCAACACCGCCCTGGCTCCCTACTTTCCAAAGGTCACCTTCGTAACTAAAAACCATTTCCTTACCATCGGGACTCAACGTCGGATGGGACAAAAATGTGGGTTGCTGCGCAATAACACAGGTAGTTCCAGCATAAGCTAGTACTGTGCTTAAGATTAGTTTTTTTATCATGTTATCTAGGAGGCTAATAATTGTTTGCCAATACAAAGGTAGAATAGGTATTGAACAATACCAATATGAAATAGTGAAGAATTTTATATTTTTATTTCTTCAGCATTTAATCGTAGACCTATTCCACTTTTTCATAGGTGTTTATTTTCTAAAGAAGTAGAAGCTCCCACTCGGCCTATTTTTGACTTCCACATCTAATTTCTTTTTAAATTGAACCATGCTTGAAAATAGACTGAAACAAATGTGTGTCTTTCCTGTTCTTATACAAGGAATGGTTATGCAAAACATATCACATTGAATACATATGTTTTAGCCAAATTCAAAAAGGACATCGTATTATTTTCTTACTGAAAGACTGAAACAGAAGATAATTATCGAATTAATCGCATATAATTATCAACAATCCGATGAGCAATTTAAATATAGGCATATTTCTGTATTCCTATTGCAACCTAAAAGCTGAAGTATTTTTTTGAATCATTATATTCTTTAATGGGATACTTATCCTTAACTTTGCACCCTCAAATCAGAAACTATGGAAGCAACGTTAACTCACTCAGAAGAAGATCTTTATAACAAACGAAATCGCATAAGAATCGCGGTATCACTTTTCTTTTTTTGCCAAGGGATCGCGTTTGCATCTTGGGCAAGTCGAATTCCCGTTATTAAAGCTCATCTCCATTTAAGTGAGGGGCAATTGGGTACAATTTTACTAATGCTTCCTGTTGGTCAGCTTGCAACAATGGCTCTCTCAGGAAAGCTGGTCACAAAATATGGCAGTGCAAGTGTTTTGCGTATTGTACCTATCGCTTACACCTTGGTCCTGTGCTCCATCCCCTTTGCACAGAATGCCTGGCAGTTGGGGGGCATATTATTTCTGTTTGGTGTCACTGGCAATATGTGTAATATTTCCGTTAACACGCAAGGCGTTGCAACTGAGCAGATTTTCAAAAAATCAATAATGACTTCTTTTCATGGGGCCTGGAGCATCGCTGGCTTCACAGGTGCACTAGTCGGCTTGTTAACGATGAATTTGGGTCTGAACACCTTTTATCATTTTTTAATCATATTAGTCATTGTCACAGCGAATACACTAATCAACCAAAAGTATCTGGTTCCGGGCAAATCTCCTCAAAAGGAAAAGCGTAGTTTTTTCTCTAAACCAGAAGGTGGCTTACTTCAACTCGGCATTATCGGCTTTTTCAGCATGGCAACAGAAGGGGCAATGTTTGACTGGAGTGGGGTATATTTCAAAGAGATCGTTCAAGCTCCTGAAAAATTTGTTGTCGTTGGCTACGCGTCTTTTATGATTATGATGGCCACTGGGCGCTTTGTTGGTGATGCTGTCATTCGCAAATTAGGGAGAAAAAGAACCCTGCAATACAGTGGCCTCCTGATGTTCGTCGGAATGATGACATCGGTTATCTTCCCCGAATTTATCATCTGTACCCTAGCCTTTATGTTGGTAGGTATAGGTGTGGCCTGTAACGTCCCATCTATCTATAGCATTGCTGGGCAGAACAAAAATGTACCATCTGGAGTAGCCTTAGCCATGGTTTCAAGCATCAGTTACCTGGGCTTCTTAATGGGACCGCCTTTAATTGGATATATTGCTGAAGCTTTTAGCCTACGTTATTCCTACGGTGTTTTTGCCTGTTTCGGCCTATTGATGTTTGTGATGGTTGGGCGATTATCTTTATTTAAAGAAACACGCGTAGCCTAATCTATCAACGCACATGTTTACCGAATTTGCACTTTAGATTTTGACCTGAAGAAATCTCAGGCCAAATGACATGCGTTTACTTCTTAAAACATAAGGCATTGCAAGTAAATAAAAACAAGCTGTACTGGTTCCTAAAATCGATCCAAACCATACATCTTCTACAAAATGCTGGCCCAAATACACCCGAGAATAGCCCGTTAATACAGCAAGAACAAATAAAATTATACCAAAAGCCCTATTTTTTGAGATAATGGCTAACGTAGCTGCCATCGCAAAGGCCGACGTTGTATGTCCAGAAGGGAAAGAGTTAAAGTGCGCTACACGCAACCAAGAAACAACATGGAATGTTGGGTCTCCATGAAATACCGTTGCCGGTCTATCGGCATCGAAAAGGTTTTTCAATACACAACAGATCAGCCCTGAAAAGATATAAGTCCCGAGGATAGCTCGAGCAAAATTCCACTGCTGTGTACAGCAGTAAGCAATAAAAACACCTATAACAAAAAGACCATCTCCAAAATAGGTCTGTATTGTAAAAAGAATATCGGCCCAAAATGCATGACGTGTATTCACAAAATGGAATGAATCTCCCTTCGGTATAAATACAACTATAGCTGTCATTAAGGCCATCCAAATGGCAAAACAAACAAAAAAAGCAGGATTAGCTGCATATACCTTTCTAAATTGGTATAATAAAAATTTTCCCATTCAATCTATGTTACAGAATTACAGGCCAAAAGTAAAATTGCTGTATGTGTAAATAATGATCCGAAAGTAAACATTCTATTAAAAATTTACAATTCTATTACGCATTTATTTTGATAAGAAAAGAAAAACTATTAAGCACTAAACAAAAAAAGCGATGGAAATCCATCGCTTTTCTCAGTAGCCCCGAGCAGAATCGAACTGCTATCAAATGTTTAGGAAACATCTATTCTATCCGTTGAACTACGGGGCCTTTTCAGAAGCCAAACTTAGGTTTATTTTATATATAAGTCAATAGCTAGTCTAAAATCCTGTTATATTTTTTTCAAAAAGAGAGGTAACCCCTGTATAGACTGGTTATACTAAAGCCATTAACATCCACAATAGCAAAAAATCTATATTAAAGCCGTTTCATGTACGATGGAATAGTCCCGAACAAACGCAAATTTAGAACCTGAAAGATAAACTGGATTTAGAAAATGAAAAATGGTGGAGGGAGAAGGATTCGAACCTTCGAAGCCGAAGCAACGGATTTACAGTCCGTCCCATTTGACCGCTCTGGAACCCCTCCAGCATTGTGTTGTTCTAGAATTGAACGTCGCAAAAGTAGCTTTTGATTTGCAAAACTGCAATTATTTTAGGCCATAAATTTGTAACTACCGCAGTATTAATTCATTTATTTTCAAGAAACATTCAAATGATCTGTTCATCATGAGATCAAGTTATCATTATTATAATAAAAACTTATTGTTATAATCTAGTCATAATAGATTTTGACGATAGTGTATTGGTAAAATCAATTCGCTTTTTGCATCGAGTTGCTGTATCTTTGTGTCAACAAAAAAAAGAAAGATATATTATGAGTTTCACAGGTAAAAGTTTTCCAAGCATTACAGTAGATGCAATTGATTATTTAGGCGACAATTTACAAATCAACATTTTTGAAAAAGCAGTTAAAGAAGGTAAAAAAGTGCTTTTATTTTGGTATCCAAAAGATTTCACTTTCGTATGTCCTACTGAATTGCACGCTTTCCAAGAAGCAGCTGCTGAGTTTGAAAAACGCAATACAGTCTTAATCGGCGCTTCTTGCGATACAAATGAAGTACACTTTGCCTGGTTAAACACAGCAAAAGATAACGGTGGAATTGAAGGTGTTGAATATCCTCTTTTGGCAGACACCAACCGTAACTTATCAAGTATATTGGGAATCTTAGATGTTCAAGAAGTTGAACACCCTGAATACGGAACATTGGCTCAAGGTTCTGCGGTTACTTATAGAGCAACTTACTTGATCGATGAAACTGGCCGTGTATTCCATGAATCAGTAAACGACATGCCTTTGGGCCGTAACGTTAAAGAATATTTACGTTTGATCGACGCTTACGCTCACGTTCAGAAATTTGGCGAAGTGTGTCCTGCAAACTGGGAAGAAGGTAAAGATGCCATGAACGCAGATAGAAAAGGTGTAGCTGATTATTTAGCGAAACACTAACAATACAATACCACAGTGTCTTATCAACAGGAGCTTTTCCCGGCTCCTGTTGATTTCTCCAACAATCACCTTAATAATAAAATCATGTTACAAGAATTAGAAAACGATAATTTACAAGAAATTGTAAACAATAACGATATTGTGATGGTTCAGTACTCTGCCACTTGGTGCGGTAACTGCAAAATCATGAAACCAAAATTCAAAAAACTGGCTGGCGAAAATGATAGCGTACCTTTTGTTATTGCTGATGCAGAAAAATTTCCTGAATCCCGCAAACTGGCAAATGTCAATAACCTACCCACTTTTGCCGCTTTTAAGAACGGTAAATTAGTCAATCAGGTACAAACAAATAAGTTAGACGCATTAGTAGAATTATTCAATGAAACTACCAGTAATTAAGCATTTGACAGAGTTCATCGAGCAGAATGATGTAGATTATGTCCTGGAAACAATCGAGACACTGGAAGCATTAACCGAAGCTCCTTTAAAGGATGAAGAACTTGACGTTCTTGGTGAATTGATTTCAAACCTATACGGAGCTGTAGAGGTTGATAAATTAATTAAAGAAGGTAACTCAAAAAAAGACGCGTTAAATATGTTTATGAAGCGTGTTCTAGGTGCTATTGATAAATAGTCTTTGCAAAAAAGCATTCGTGTGAAACTTTCTTTAAAGGTTGTTCCTGTCGTTTTTGAGCATTTGAAGCATAAAAACTAACATCAATTGAAATTTGTCAAACAAATATGCAATTGGATTTAGACCAATCCAGATTTTTTTTAAGGTAGTGGAGAATCTATCTTACCCTAAAGATCGTTGTATTGCAGCATCTTAAACGCATGACGCCTATATATTATATGTTTTCCAAAAGCTAAAATGTTGACAAAATTTAGCAATGTGGAAAACTAATTAAAGTAATCTAACAGAACTAAATATTTTCTACATATATTTACTATGTTAAAGGTTGCCACTTGGAGCGAAGCGACAAAATAACTATTCTCTAAAAATTCGTTTCAGGAAAAAATATTTTAATTGTTAAACGGAAATTCCAAATTGATTGGGATTTCCGTTTTTTATTTATACCTCTGTTTTACCTTTCAACGATCGATCCCTTTACCTCTTCGCTAAATATTGACCTAAGTTGAATCAGGTTAATGGTTAATATCCGTAAGTCAAAGCAATAAACCAACGTCATAAACACGCTACTTAAAGACTGTCAATAAAATTACAATCTCCAACAATCCGTTGTTCATCAAAATCTTTATCTTTAAACATGCGAAGACCTTTTCTCTCTGTTATTATTATTTTGGCTGGTATCTTGTCAACTTCAATCGTTAAAGCACAGAATCCACAGTGGAATGCTGCTGAAATTAAAGTTAATCTAGAAAAACTGAACGTGTTGGGCTCAGTCCTTTATTTTGCGGCACATCCGGATGATGAAAATACCCGGCTAATCGCTTGGCTAGCTCAGGAAAAAAAATATAAAACAGGTTATTTATCCCTAACTCGAGGTGACGGCGGACAAAACCTCATCGGAACAGAACAAGGTATTGAACTTGGATTGATTCGAACGCAGGAATTACTGGCAGCTCGAAAAATCGATAAAGGTGAGCAATTTTTTTCATCAGCATACGATTTTGGATTCTCGAAGACTCCAGAGGAAACTTTCGAATTCTGGGATAAACAGCGTGTTCTCCGCGAAGCCGTATGGATTATCCGCAAATTTAGGCCCGATGTCATCATCACGCGTTTTCCTCCCGATTCAAGGGGTGGCCATGGTCATCATCAAGCCTCGGCCATTCTAGCACATGAAGCCTTTAAAGCTGCTGCTGATCCGAATATATTCCCAGAGCAACTTCAATTTGTACGCCCCTGGAAAGCTAAACGCTTGCTTTGGAATACAGCTAACTTCGGAGGTCAAAACAATACACGTGAAGATCAGTTAAAAATAGATATCGGGGATTACAATTCTCTTCTAGGAGCCTCTTATGGAGAAATTGCCGCACACAGCCGTTCATCACACAAAAGCCAAGGCTTTGGTTCGGCAAGCCAACGTGGCTCTTCAATCGAATACTTTGAGTATGTAGACGGTGCACCTGCAAAAAATACACTCTTGGATGGAGTTGACACCTCATGGAAAAGAATTCAAAACGGCAGTAAAGTTGAGTCCTTAATTGACCACATCAATCAAACATATCAAATTGATAAACCCGAATTGATCATTGCTGAATTGATCCAACTGTACAAAGCACTGGATCAAATTGATGATGAATACTGGAAAACTGAAAAGAAAAAAGAGGTTGAAAAACTAATTCTTGCCTGTGGTGGAATTTGGTTCGAAAGTATCGCTAAAAATCCATCCTATGCCTTGGAAGATCAGATCAAAGTAGAACATTCCATTATTGTTCGACGTCCAAATGTAACCGTTGAGCTGACCCAAATAAATGGAAATAGCATTCATGAAACACTAAAAATAAACAAGCTACAAAGAGACTCGGTTCTTATACATGCCGACAGGACGACACAACCATACTGGTTGATTGATCCACATGGAAAAGGCAAATTTAATGTCAGTGATTTTAACCTGACTGGCTATCCAGAAAACCCCTATGCTCCAGAGGTATCATTTCAACTCCGGATCAATGGTGAAAATATCACACTCAGTCAGCCCATAAAATATAAATATACCGATCCTGTTCGTGGCGAAATCTACGACCCCATTGTGATCGTCCCACAGTTGACGGCAAAAAGTTCCAGCCCTTTGGCACTTACACAAAATGCCCACATTGTCAAAATGAATCTGACTTTTCAGAAAAACGGACAAGCAAACACAACCACATTTAACGTCAGACCGAATGTACCTAAAGGCTGGGAAGTTTCACCGGCATCTTTTGACCTATCTTTTGACAAAGGCGAACGTACAATTTCCAAAGAGATCAGCATAAAACCATCAGATGCTTCTAAATCTTCCATTGATACCCTGGACTTCCTCTTAGCAAACAAAGAGCACTTAAAAGAGATAAAATCCATCGATTACAATCATATACCTAATATTGTTTATTTCCCAGATGTCGCTATAAAAATGAGCAATGTCAACCTGATCAACGACATAAAGAAAGTGGCATACATCCATGGGGCAGGGGATCTAATTCCGGAGTCGCTGGCGGCCATTGGTATTAAAGTCGATGTATTAAGTAACGAACAGGCATTAAAAGCAGATCTCTCTAGCTACGATGCTGTAATCTTGGGTGTACGAATATTCAACGTCAACAAGCAAATTGCACAGCTCCAAAACAGACTACTTGCGTATGTGAACATGGGTGGAACGGTCCTGGAACAGTACAATGTAAACAATGGACTGTTCTCAAAAAACTTTGGCCCTTTTCCTTTTAGCATCGGCAGAAGCCGTGTAACAGACGAACTTGCAACGGTACATTTCGATAAAAATGACCCGATTTTTAATTACCCGAACAAGATCAGCGAAGCTGACTTCGAACACTGGGTGCAGGAGCGGGGACTCTACTTTGCGGAAGATATCGATAAAAAGTACCGCACCCCGATCAGCATGCAAGATCCCGGCGAACCGTTACATAATGGCTCATTACTCATTGCTCAATATGGAAAAGGTAAATTTGTTTATACATCTTTGTCTTTTTTCAGACAATTGCCTGCCGGGATTCCCGGAGCTTACAGATTATTCGTAAATTTGCTATCAAAATCAAAATAATATAATAATGGAAAATCAGATTGACAACAGCTGCACGACAATTGATGCTGGCAAAGCAAAAGGAATCATTCTTTTAGTTGCTGTAGTATTTGGTGCATTAATTGGATTCACTGCAAACGAGACATTTTTAAGCATCTTTGGAGGTGCTATTGTCGGATTGATTATCGCTGCTATTTTTAATAGCGTTATTTATCCTCAAAAGCCTTCAGATAGATAAGAAAGATGAATAGCTGGAAGCGTTTCTACTGGTTGGTCGTTATCTGGCTATTCGTATTCATCCTTTTTCTGTACATTTTCACGAACCACTATTCATGAGTACAGCAGATTGGATCGTGTTATTTCTGACACTCTTAGTTATTGTCCTATATGGCGTTTATAAGAGTAGGGGTATAAAAAATATTGACGGATATCTTCTAGGTAATCGTTCTTTACCTTGGTATCACGTCGGATTATCGGTAATGGCGACGCAAGCGAGCGCCATTACTTTCTTATCTGCCCCCGGCTTAGCTTATTCCTCAGGAATGAGTTTTGTCCAATTCTACTTTGGTCTTCCGTTGGCCATGATTGTGCTCTGCATTACATTTGTTCCTATTTTTCATAAGCTAAAAGTATTTACAGCCTACGAATTTCTAGAAAAACGGTTTGATGTCAAAACCAGAGGGCTCACCGCCATTCTTTTTTTGGTACAGCGGGGAATATCAACGGGTATAACCATCTTTGCACCGGCTTTAATTATATCGACCATCCTTCATATTGATCTAACATGGACCACATTGGCCATAGGAAGTTTTGTTGTTATCTATACGACCTATGGAGGAACCAAAGCCGTGTCTCATACACAGTTGCTTCAAATGAGCATTATCTTTGGATCATTACTCGTAGCAGGTATATTAGTTATCCATCTGTTGCCAGAGTCTATTGGATTATCAAAAGCACTTCATATTGCAGGAAAATCAGGAAAAACCAATGCATTGGATTTCACTTTTGATCTCAATAATAACTATACGCTTTGGACAGGACTAATCGGTGGTTTTTTCCTACAGCTTTCCTACTTCGGGACCGACCAAAGTCAAGTAGGTCGTTATTTGACAGGGGCTTCGATCAAAGAAAGTCGCATGGGATTAATTATGAATGGTCTCTTGAAAATCCCTATGCAATTTGCTATCCTGTTGATTGGAGTTCTGGTATTTGCCTATTATCAATTCCATCAGCCGCCCATTTTTTTTAATCAAGTCGAGATCAAGAAGCTCAAAGAAAGCAAATATGCTCCTGACTACCAGCTTCTCGAACAAAAGCATAGCGAGCTATTTAAAACACGTGAATCTGTTGTTCAGCAGCTTAATACAGCATTGGATCACGACGATGAAAAAAGAATTGCTGATTATCGATCCTCACTCGGTCAACTTAATGCAAAAATGCAGGTCGTAAAAGAAGGGACTTTGGACTTAATCAAAAAAAACAACCCAACAGCGGAAACGAATGACAATAATTATGTCTTTCTTTCTTTTGTGACAAGCGTCTTCCCAAAGGGTCTAATTGGGCTACTCATAGCGGTCATTTTTCTCGCATCCATGGGTTCTACGGCAAGTGCTATTAACTCATTGGCCTCAACAACGACCATTGATATCTACAAAAGATTTATTAATCCTAACTCATCTGAAAAACAAGACCTTTTGTGGTCGCGTTTATTTACGTTGATCTGGGGTACATTTACTGTTATTGTTGCTTTGTATGCGAACAGATTGGGTAATCTCCTCGAAGCGGTCAATATCCTGGGCTCACTATTCTATGGTACTATCCTAGGGATCTTTATCGTCGCCTTCTACATGAAGAAAATTCAAGGCAAAGCTGTTTTTCTTGCAGCCATTCTTTCCGAAATTATCGTGATAGCGGTATGGACGATAAATAAAATTCCTTTTCTCTGGCTAAATCTTATTGGCTGCCTAGCTGTCATGTTAATCGCCTATATCGTACAACTGGGGACGAAAGTACCTCGTCCCATGGAGGACAATAGTGATCTTAAATAAAACCTTCATGACTTCACAGACACCAACAGCAATGAAAGCGAGCTGAAGGTTCTTTTTGGCCAATAAGATCATACTTTCAGAAAAAATAAAAAAGCCTGATTGCTCAGGCTCCGTATTTTTTATAGATATTGTACAATACACTCTTATCGTATATGGTCAATTCGGGGGTTGTATCTCGAACGACAAACTTTCGTTTAAAGGCAACGATAGCGGCTTTTAGATTGGACGTATCATAACCAATAATTTTAAGCGCATCTATCGCATTAAAGCTATCAGGAGGGGCCACAAGCTGTCCTTCATCATACCATATTCCAAAACCCCGTTCTGCAAGCTTTTTCCACGGGAAAAAAACGCTTGGATCATTCTTGCGTGATGGAGCGATATCAGCATGGCCAATAAAATTATTTGCTGGAATTAAATAACGCGATTTCAAGGTATCAAGCACAGTCATCAATGAATTAATTTGTGCCTCAGGAAAAGGCTCCCTACCATTATTATCCAATTCTATACCTATAGAACAGGAGTTCATGTCGACAATAGAACCCCATTTTGCCATCCCCGCATGCCAAGACCGAACATAATCGTTCAACATTTGTATAATCTCCCCATTCCGGCCAATGACATAATGTGAACTCACTTTAGTTCTTGGAATCTGAAAGGTTTTGATCGTCTGCCCAATACTATCTTGTGCTGTATGATGAATAATGACATAGTTAGGTTTACGAACATCATAATGTATGGCTTCCTCTTGGCGCCAATAAGGATGGTTTCCAGATTTCTGTAAAAAAACAACCTTTCTTTCCTCAGGTGTCAATAAATTGGTATCTGGCTTAGCTTCGACTTTCTCTTCCACAACCAATGCAGAAGCAAATGACGCAACTAGCGGTTTTGCAACCACCGGCTGTATCTTCGACTTGCAGCTTGCCAAAGACAGCAATGAACAAAGCAATATCCCTATTGACACAGACCTAAACATTATTTTGGTAAACTATAGACTATACCCATCGCCAACGACTGACTCAACTGCACTCTTGAAATAACATCTGGATCGTAGATCATGATACCATTTAAGTTCACATTGATGACTCTCGTGACTTTTGCCGTTACAGTTACATCCAAACGGTGTGTAGGGTTGGAAAGTTTCTCGTAGTCAGCAAAAAGGTTATAACGAGCCTTTACATTCAGTTTATCTGTGAAGTTTTTGTCCAGGTTACCCGTTAGCTGAAATGCCAGTGCATTGGCAAAAGAGCGGTCTTCCTTTACACCAAATCGTTCACCAGTACCCGCACTTGGATTGTTAGGATCTCTATAATAGCCATATTTCTCAAAGAAACCTTCTCCAGAACGAGGCTTAACACGCTCATCCAAGATAAAAGTTTGACGTGCAGTACCCGTACCAAAACGCAAGGAAAATTCGTTACTAGGCTTATACTCAAGACCGAAAGATTCTGTCAGATAAGCTGGTGCCATAAAAGCATTCTCAATATAGTCTATTGTATCTCTGCCGTTAACCGTTTTATACTTATAACCCGCATCAAATTGCGACTCAAATGTCACCGACGTAAACAATGCCCAATTGGCAGACAATTTATAAGAAAGCTTATTATCCCAAAATATACGGTCATTATTCTTCTTCGCAATATTATTGGTATTCTTTATCTTTCCATAACGTAAATCAACTTCGGTCACAAAATTGAAATTGTCCTTCGTATAATCCGATTTATGATTCGCATTCAATCCTACAGCAATAGAACCAACACCCCCACCTTTCCAATTATCATTAAATGACGCCTGGTTTAAATTGATCCCGAATTTTGTCCAATGTTTCCAATAGTCTACCTCTAAGTTTAGTTTTGGAACTATAGGACGAATCGTTTTAATATTTAATGGTTGCTCTTTCTGTACAGAAATTACGGTATCTGGTTTTGCTCGAAGATCTTTCAGATCCTGTGCTTTTAAGCTGGTAATAGAAAGGCAAAGCAGAGCCATGCCGACAAAATTGAATAACTTCATTCTGAAAACGTCTATTTTTTGTTTACGGTACTAATTTATAATTAATTGTTGGAAAAGGCTCAATAAAATATTGCGAAGGGTTCAATTGATACTGTGAATAACAATCCTTGATATAATTCGCCAGTTCATAATCACTCGCTGAGAGAACAAAGAAATAGGAGGGTCTAAATATCCTTCTAAATCGTTCTGCTTCATCGCTATTTAGTCCAGTAATCTTGCTGATAAGCTCTTTCGAAAATTTATAATCGATCACATTTTCCTTATAGTCATTTTCAATGGTTTTAGTTAGTCGACGTGCTCTTTTGGCCTCCTTGCTAAATAAACTATAGATTGAATTGATGCTTAATCCAGCACCATTTTGACCAACAGAAAATACGTCACCATAACCCGCAAGACGATACGCTTTCTCGTAATCCTCCTTTGCTTTTTTCAGAATTTCTTCTGGCGTCTTGCGTGCAAAAACCTGAACTTCATCAATATAAAACGATTCACGTACCAAATGAAATAGCAACAATCCACGCTTATCCACCTGAAGAGTATCTGAAAAATAGCCTTTACATAGCGCAACAATATGATCTCCTAGCTGTGCATTAAAGACAAATTCTCCTTTAATAGTATTATAATTGACCTCGCCAGTACGTAAGTTGGCCAGCCTTACATTTCCAATACGTTGTTTGGTATTTTTATCAAAAACGATACCCTCGACTTTTTTATCTTGGCAAAAAAGTGGAGAGGTAAAGCCCACAAGGGCAATAAGTAGAAAAATATATCGCAATAGTATCACTTTCGTAAAACTACTATATCGCTGTACAAAAGCGAAATATTTAACATCTTTTAAAGCGTAACTATTTAGATATAACCAATAGCTGCCCTAAAGATAGCGCATCATCGGTAAGACCGTTTAGGGATTTGATCTGATCAACGGATACATTGTACAGCTTACTGAGCGAATATAACGTATCCTGCGCTTTAACCTCATGAATACGCATAGCTACCGGGCTCTTGATTTCTTCTGTCTTTACGACGGTAGGAGGGGTTTCTTGTACATTCTGCACGATCTCGACCTGAACAGTCTCTTCACGTACAACCTTTTCACGTGGCGATTCACCGCGATCGTATTGATCAAGATGATATCTTTCGATCATTTCGATCAGCAATTCAGGATAACGCGGATTGGTGGCGTATCCAGCCGCTTTCAAGCCTTTGGCCCAGCCTTTATAGTCGTTCTTATTCAACTTAAAGAGTGCCGCATATCGCGGTCGTAACAGAAACTCTGAGTGATCCCGAAAAGATTGTTCGGGATTTTCATAAACACGAAAGCAGTCATTGATATTATCATCGGGACGAGTCACGGATTTTCCTTTCCAAACTCCGCCACATTTAATACCGAAATGATTATTAGCCTCACGCGCAAGATAACTGTTACCATTACCGGATTCCAGTAAAGCCTGAGCAAGTTTAATACTCGCAGGAATACCATATTTATTCATTTCTGCAACGGCCACATCTTTGTAATGAGCAATATAGTCGTTGCCAGCCATGGTCGGTCGTCCCACAGAAGAGGATGAAGAAGTTTTTGAATTGGAGCCAGATTTAGAGGAGGATATTGTGCCTCTCCGGCTTGAACATGATGTAATCAACATCATGAATACAAACATGCCATAAAAAAACTTCTTCATGCAATACTATCGCGCTTATTTTTTTGTTGACGAGAATCTATTTTGCTTAGCATCATTATCAAACATATCCAAATGATATTGTCTAATAGTAGCGAGTACTTTTGCTGTCCAACCTTTACTCGTCGAGTAACCCGAACGAGCAATCGCTTTTACCCAAGCTTCGTATTTTTCACCAGGATGTTTTTCAAAAAGACTCTGAGTAGTCTTTTTTCTTTTTACTATTCCTACAAAATCATCATACGAGTCCATTACAGACCGATAACCTTTGTAAGCTGACCGAATAACGGTACTGTTGTTTTTTCCTTTGACACCAAAATGGTTATTCAAATTTTTTGCTACCCTGCTACCACCATTTCCGCTTTCATGCATAGCGATGGCTAAGATAACCGATGCTGGAACACCGTGTTCCTCCATCATTTCTTTTGCTATTGGACTGTACTTATCGACATATGCCGCATTACTTTGAGCTGAAACTTTTGTTAATCCAAAAGTTCCCAAAGCTAGTAACAGTACAAAGCTTTTTAATTGTTTTAAATTCATGAAGAATGTTTTAGTTCACAAATTACTTCTTGCGTAAGGCAAAAAGTCCGTCTCGAATCGGTAATATTACCTTTTCTACGCGCTTGTCCTGAGCTAAACGTGCATTCAAATCAATGATCTGCTTTGTTTGGTTGTCTGGTTTTGAATCTAACACCTTACCTTTCCATAAGACATTGTCAATCAAAATAAGTCCCCCAGACGGAACTTGATTTATTATCGTTTCGAAATAATATAAATTTCTCTTTTTGTCCGCGTCGATAAATACCAGATCAAATGTTTCATCTAATGTAGGTAGTATTACCGCTGCATCTCCAATATGATAGTTGATTTTATCAGCAAATGCCGATTCATCAAAATAACCTTGGACGCGTTCTTGTTGCTCTGCATTGATATCGATAGTATGTAATATCCCATCTTCCTGCAGCCCTTCTGCGAGACACAACGTTGCGTATCCCGTAAACGTTCCTATCTCCAAGATACGTTTCGGAGCAACCAATTTACTCAATAAAGAAAGAACTCTTCCCTGGTAGTGTCCAGATAACATATGGGGCATTGTTTCCTTCAAATATGTCTCCCGATTTACCCTTTTCAGTAACGAATTTTCCTCGTCTGTAGTATGTTCCAAATAGGACTCTAAATCGTCGGCAACAATTTCCATAACCACAAAGGTACCAAAAAACATTTTTATGATAAAAACTTTTTTTTACAAAAAGCTGAATATCAGCAAAATACAATTATCCTTTTGTAAAGAGCATTTTTCGGAAATCGCGTCAGATGCATAAAAAAGCCATATTGCCATTTTTTGATTTTCTATTTTGTTTCCAAATTTCATCAAAAAAAAGCCCCCCTAAAAGATCATCTTTTAGGGGGGCTTTTTTATTATTAAACAACAAATATACTAAGCAAGATCAGCAGTGATCAAGCGTAAAAATTCGGATCTTGTCACATCATTTTGGAATGCTCCAGTAAATGCAGAGGTAGTCGTTACGGAATTCTGTTTCTGAACTCCACGCATCGCCATACACATGTGCTTGCATTCCATAACCACAGCTACACCACGAGCGCCTAAAGTTTCTTGAATACAATCTCTGATCTCATTGGTGAGACGTTCCTGAACCTGCAGACGACGCGCAAAAATATCAACGACACGTGGTATCTTGCTTAAACCTACAATATGGCCATTTGGAATATATGCAATATGGGCTTTACCAAAGAAAGGTAACATATGGTGCTCACAAAGAGAATATACTTCAATATCCTTAACGACGACCATTTGACTATAGTCTTCCTCAAACATAGCACCACGTAATACCTCCGCAGCATCGATATCATAGCCATGTGTCAGAAATTGCAGTGCCTTTGCAACACGTTCTGGTGTTTTCACTAAACCTTCGCGTTTTGGATCTTCCCCCAGACATTCCAATATATCTGTATAATGAGCAGCGATGCGATCTACCTTTTCAGTATTGTATTTGTCGATCTTAATATATCCATCCAACTCTTCGTTGTCAAATGAGTGTTGACTCATAGTTTCTACTATTTAAATGTATTAAAGATTAATCGCCAAAATATTCGACGTAATTATTTTCTGTTTCATGCAAACGGACACTATGCAAGATCACACCCTGTTCATCAAACAGCGGTTTTAAGATCTTAAATATTTCGATTGCGATATTCTCCGTAGAAGCCATGACTCCCTTCATAAAATCAACATCTAAATTGAAATTACGGTGATCGACTTTGTCTATGATACTACGGTTGATTATTTCTTTCATGATCTTTAAATCGATCAAAAAACCAGTCTCCGGGTTGACTTTTCCTTTAACTGTTACATAAAGATCATAATTATGTCCATGCCAATTTGGATTGGAGCAAAGACCAAATACCTGCTCATTCTGCTCCTTACTCCAGTCTTCACGATAGAGCTTGTGCGCAGCACAGAAACGTTCACGACGAGTTATAAATACCATAATAATACAAAGATAAGGCTTTAAGTGCAATTAAAACATCTCAATTTAAGGAATGCCGTCAGAATATAGTAATATAATGAAGTGCTTTCTCTTTTGTTGAACAAACAGACAAAAATCTAAGCACTTTATCCTTATTCATAACCCGCTTTCAAGAATGATTTGATATAAAATTTTGTAGCAGAGTGTAAATACTCCCTGTTTAAAAAGAACGACAACGAATGCTGATTTTTAAGGCCAATTTTCTTCTACCTTTAGTTAGGGTTTACTTAGGGTTTAGTTAGGGTTAGTTTAGGTTTTATATAGCTTTTACCTAAAGTACCCCTAACTAAACCCTAAACTAAGAGTATATAAAATCTAAACTAATTCAAGCGATTATATCGATCGATTAGCATTGTTTCCAATAACATCAGGACAAAAACTAAACAGTTCGTACAGCTTTATAAAAGTGGAGATCGTAGCAAAAAAGGAGTTGGCCTTATTAACATCAAGCTCGCGTTTCTAAGCAGGACGCATTGCAAGAACGATGTTTTTATACTAAAAAGAGTTCTGCTTGCAAGATAATTTGTAATTTTCAATCCAAAACGAGCTTGTCATGCAAATATTAATTATTGCGGCTACTTCATTTGAATTACAGCCTTTTCTGGAAGTGGTATCAAATTACGATCAATGCGATACCCTAGTAACTGGTGTAGGCATGGTTGCCACAGCATTTGAGCTGGGAAGAATGCTACACGAAAAAAAATATGATCTCCTTATTAATGTCGGGATAGGAGGATGTTTGGATCGTACGATTGAAATAGGCTCGGTTATTCAGGTCGTTTCAGAGTCATTTGTTGAACTAGGTGCGGAAGACGGTCATAATTTTATTCCAATAGATCAATTGGGCTATGGGAGGTCTACATTTACCTCGTGTTTACTGAATGACAAGGAGCTTAGGCTTCCTTTTCTACAACAGGGGGAAGGAATTACCGTAAACAAAGTCCATGGTAGCACAGAAAGTATCGAAAAAATTAAAAAACTGCATCCCAATAGTCTTGTTGAAAGTATGGAAGGAGCTGCCGTTTTCTATGCCGCCGATAAAATGACAATTCCCGTGATTGAGATTCGCGGTATTTCAAATTACGTGGAAAGAAGGAACCGTGCCACGTGGAACATTCCGTTAGCGATAATGAATAGTAATAAGGCACTTATAAAAACATTGGAATATCTGAACAACTTATATTCAAAAATTTAATACAAAAGTCATTTACTTATTAAAAAATGACATAAAACTATAGAATTAGCGGGTTCAAATCTTCAAAATATCAATTTTAAATAGTAGATTTGTAATCTAAAAATTGACACTATTTTACAACTGATGAGAGAAATACAATTCAGAGAAGCACTTCGTGAAGCAATGAACGAAGAAATGCGTAAAGACGACAAAATATTTTTATTAGGAGAAGAAGTTGCTGAGTATAACGGAGCTTACAAAGTAAGTCAGGGTATGCTTGATGAATTCGGTGCAAAGCGTATCATTGATACACCTATTGCGGAACTTGGTTTTGCTGGTATTGCTGTTGGTGCTGCAATGAATGGTTTGAAGCCAATTGTTGAATTCATGACATTCAACTTCTCACTTGTTGCAATTGACCAAGTAATCAATGCGGCAGCTAAAATTCACTCGATGAGTGGTGGACAGTTCTCTATTCCGATGGTCTTCCGTGGTCCTACAGGAAATGCGGGTCAGCTTGCAGCACAACACTCTCAAAACTTTGAGAACTGGTTTGCAAATACACCAGGTTTAAAAGTTGTGGTTCCTTCGAACCCATATGAAGCTAAAGGTTTATTGAAATCAGCTATTATCGATCCAGATCCTGTTATCTTCATGGAATCTGAGGTAATGTATGGTGATAAAGGACAAGTTCCTGAAGAAGAATATTACTTGGAAATCGGAAAAGCTAATATTATCCAAGAAGGTACAGATGTAACTGTTGTGTCTTTTGGTAAAATGCTTCCTCGCGTTGTCATTCCTGCAGTTGAAGAATTGAAGAAAGAAGGTATCAGCGTTGAATTAATTGACTTGCGTTCGGTACGTCCTATTGATTACCCTACAATCATCGCGTCTGTTAAGAAAACAAACCGTTTGGTAATCGTGGAAGAAGCATGGCCATTGGCGTCTATTTCGACGGATTTAGCATTCAATGTACAACGTAACGCATTTGATTATTTAGATGCCCCTGTTATCCGCGTAAATTGTGCAGATGTACCTCTTCCTTATGCTCCAACATTGATCGAAGCTGCTTTACCTAGCGTTGAGAAAGTTGTTAAAGCTGTGAAAGAAGTATCTTATATCAAGAAGTAATACGAATTACATTCTTAAAAAATTAAAATCCCTTTTACCCTGTAAAAGGGATTTTTTTTTATATTTAAGCTGGCCGATTGTTGCTTATTAAAAAAATTAAAATTCCATATATGAAAAAATTAAGAATTGCCTCTTTGATGGCCGTATTTGTATTTCTAGTGATATCTGCTTCCGCACAAAAGAAATACACACTACGTGTAAATCCCGATTCGGGGAAAAAAATATCGCAAAACCTTGTGATGACAATGGATATTGACGCTGCTGGCCAAAAAATGGTTACAGACCTTAATATGGGCTTTGATATCACCAATACAACGAAAAAAGACAATATCTTCGCGTTTGACCTTAAATATACCGGAATAAACATGAAAATGAATATGGCGGGAATGGACATGTCCTACGACTCGAAAAACCCCGAAGCCAATGAGTTTTCCAAACAGATGCATGCTACCTTAGGCAAATTGCTAGAAAATAGCATTAGCTTTAATGTTGATCAACTTGGCAAATCTTCTGACATCAAGTTACCTGAGGGTATTAACATGCCGTTTGATAAAAGTATGTTCGAAAATATAAGTACAGTATTACCTGAACAGCCTGTTAAAATCGGTGACTCATGGACATCCAAAACGGAATCTGATGATTCAGGCATTTCGGTGGAGAGCACAATGACTTTAATAGAAGCAAATGAGCTAGGCTATAAAGTAAATGTTGAAGGAAAAATGTTCGGCCCGGATGCAAATCAGGTAGGCAACGTACAGGGGTTCTATGTCCTGGATAAAAACACCTGCCTTACCAAGATAACAGAAATGACAAGTGCCGTGGATATGCCTGAAGCAAAAATAAAGACCACATTAAAAAGTCAATAAACGACTATAGCAAAAAAAATAGGGGCCAATAGGCCCCTATTTTTTTGTTATATATCAAATTTATGCGTTGATCTCTTCTTTGTATTGATCAGCAGATAACAAAGCATCTACATCAGCAACATTGTTCAATTTAATACGAACAATCCAACCTTCACCATAAGGATCAGAATTGACCAATTCAGGAGATGCATCAATAGCTTCATTAACCGATAAAATCGTAGCTGATACAGGTAAAAATAGATCAGAAACTGTTTTTACAGCTTCAATTGTACCGAAAACTTCATTAGCGGCAACTTCCTCACCTACAGTGTTTATGTCAACAAAAACGATGTCACCCAATTCACGTTGAGCGAAATCGGTAATCCCTACAACTGCTTCATCACCTTCAACACGAATCCATTCGTGATCTTTGGTGTATTTCAATTCTGCTGGAAAATTCATTGTATTTAATTTTTTGATTTTTAATGCCGTGAAGTTACAAAATATCTTTAATTGTCAAAAATGATATTCATCATAACATTTTTGTGTTTATTTTTAAGCTATGAATCCTCAAATCGAAAGACTTTACCAAATTTCACAAAAGAAAGAACGTCGTATTATTGGCCTGATGTCCGGAACGTCCCTGGATGGTCTTGATATCGCAGTATGCCGCATAGAAAATGCAGGTAAAACAACAAAAATACAGCTAGAGAATTTTGCTACAATGGATTATGAGGATGATTTTAGAGCACGAGTCCGTGAAGTCTTTGCAAAACGAAATATCGACCAACAATTATTTTCGGGACTCAATGCTTATATTGGAGTCACACATGCCAAATTAATCAATACAGCATTACAACAGTGGAATATACCAAGCAGCGAGATTGATTGTATAGCCAGCCATGGGCAAACCGTATACCATGCTCCCCAATCATTGACCAAAGACCGTAATTGGCCCAATAGTACCTTACAGATCGGCGATGGAGATCATATTGCCGTAAATACCGGCATCATAACCCTCTCTGACTTTAGACAGAAACATGTTGCTGCGGGAGGGGAAGGGGCACCTTTGGCGGCGTATGGCGACTATCTACTTTTCTCGCATGCAACAGAGAATCGATTCTTACTGAATATTGGCGGTATTTCTAATTTCACATTTATCCCAAGCCATCAAACAAAATTGAAAGCCTATGCAACAGATCTCGGTCCAGGCAATACAATGATGAACCAATACATGAAGGCTAATTTTAATCAGGAGATGGATAGAGATGCCTATATGGCCAAAAAGGGACAAGTAAATGATGCGCTATTGAATCAATTATTAACCGAAGAATTTCTAACACTGCCCTTTCCAAAAACCACCGGGCCAGAACTATTTAATCTCGCTTATCTCGAAAAGGCGCAAGAGCGTTCGAAAACAACTCATATTCCACATGAAAACGTCATGGCAACCCTCAATCGCTTTGCGGCTCTTGCGATGGTCAACGGCATCCGAAAGCAGTCAGAAGGACTATCTGATGTGGCTGTATATATAAGTGGTGGTGGACTGCACAATCCATTGCTGTTTGATTACATCAAAAGGAGCTTACCTACCTGTAAAGTTGAAAGCTTTGCAACATTAGGTATCAATCCAGATGCAAAAGAGGCCGTCCTATTTGCTTTGTTAGCAAATGAAACTTTGGTAGGCAACAAATCCAATGTAGCGCAAATTAAAGATTCGCCCGCTGTCTGCATGGGCAAAATCAGCTTACCGGAATAATTAGTCCGTATCGATGGCTTCTTGTAAAAACTCTTTAAAAGGAAGCATACTTTTATAGGAAGCCACGATATTATCTAACGCATTTTTTGCAGATAAATCCTTAATAGTTAAAGATCTATCCAACACAAAACTTTTCAATTTGATAAAGTCAATAAAAGGATTATCCTCACTATAGCCCGCAGGGGCACGCTTCAGTAAATCTTCTTTGAAAAGTGCAATATTACCGCCTGTCAATACTGTTTTTAAAATTTCATCCAATTTATTACCGCTGTAATCAATTTCTTGTCTTATTGCCTCTAAATGTTGCTTTTCTGGACGCCAATACCCACAGGCAATAAATGAATTTTCTGCTCCAATATGAATATAGTACTCTGGTCCCTGCAACTTTCTTCCATCAACTGAAATTCCTGCCCCAAACCAACTTTTATAAGGTGTTTTATCATTTGAAAAGCGTGTATCACGGTAAATCCGAAACAAACATTTACTTGCCTGTATGGAAGTATTGATCTTAGGGTCAAACTCGCTCAAAGCGGCAATTAAATCTGTCAAAAAACTTCTCACATCAGCCAATGCCGCTTCATATTTAGCTCTGTTATCGGCAAACCATTCCCGAGAATTATTGGCTTTCAATTCCGTTAAAAAATCAAATGTAGATTTTTGAATGTGACTCATAATACAATCAATTGATTAAAATTAAGAAAACATAGACCATAGGTGCCGCTAATAACAACCCATCAAATCTATCTAAAAAACCACCATGTCCGGGCAATATATTTCCGGAATCTTTTACGTGCAAGCTACGCTTTAACATCGACTCAACTAAGTCTCCCAATGTTCCAACAATACTGATAATAGCCGCTATACTTACCCATTGCCAGAGCGGTAGATAACCAAAATACTTCTCTAGATTCACTGCAGCAACAATTGCCAAAATCAATCCACCGAAAAAACCTTCCCATGTTTTCTTTGGTGAGATTCGTTCGAATAGTTTACGTTTCCCGAAGCTTCGTCCAGCGAGATATGCCCCTGTATCGTTTGTCCACAATAAGATCAAAAAACCTAAGGGCAGCACATGGTTAAAAGTACCTTGCATAAACCCTAATTTGGAAAATAGGAAAAAAGGTAATGTAACATAAGCTATTCCCAAAAAAGTATAGGCAATATCATTAAAAGGAAAAGCTCTCTTCTGAAAAAGTGAAATAATATAAGTCGCACTTATAAACGGAATAATCAGTGCTAAAAATTTTACCGCAAGCAGATCCATCGAAATTAAGGATCCCAAAACAAACAGTACCAAGGCCAGGGCGATACCAATCACTTTATTTGGAGCGCGTTCTTCGGATGAAACTATTCCATAGAATTCATAAAGACACCATGTACTTAGCAAGGTAAAAAAGATGGAATAAACATAAGCTCCCAAAAGAGTAGCCGCTATCATAACAGCCACAAAGATTACTCCGGTTATTGCTCTTGTTTTCATAAACTAAAATCCCCTTCCGATTCCTCAATTAACCTTTCGGCTGCTTCGATAGATCCTTCGCTGACATAAAGTTCAATTTTCCCAAACAGATAAGAAGAATCTTGTTTATTCAACGCGACAGCGGGAATTCCATTCTCTTCCAACATTTGTTTGACTATCTCGGCTTGAATGGCATTTGTATATGTTTTAATTTTTTTCCAATCGTTCTCCATTGTTTTCTTTTTGCGTTGATCGATAAAATAAGAATACAAAAATAAGAGTAAAAATGAAGGCTACAAGATATATCCACCAAGATTGTAACTCAAATGCATTGAGTTCATCATAACTCTTTCCCTGTCTTACGTAATAAAATGCTCCAATTGTGGCTCCGGCATTATTGACAAAGTGCCCAAAGATGGGCAATATGATGTTCTTGCTCCATACATAAAGATAGCCAAAAAAAGCCCCCAATAACATGCGGGGAACAAAACCAAAAAATTGCAGGTGTATCGCACTGAAGATAATAGCAACGAGCCATATAACCACATGCTGATTGCTCAACCATCTGCCTATTATTTTTTGCAAAATACCACGAAATAACAATTCTTCACCTATGGCCGGAATCAAAGCTAGTACAACAATATTGTACAAAAAGCCGGCTATACTCGACTCCATAATGATGCCCTTAATTAAATCACCCGATTCCTTTTCACTGCGCTCCATCCAATGCTGCAACGATTGCATACTGTCGGGCAATTGTAAGGATTCATTCCAGTGACCGATAATACTCATCAAAGGCATAAAAGAAAGCATTGCCAAAAATATATAACCAAACTGCATTCCACTAGGCCATTTTTTCAGTTTAAAATAAGTAACGCCATGTCCTTCGCGTGTATTCATCAGATACGCCGGCACAACAAAAGATCCCAAACTGCTCATTAACAACATAAAGCGCATCTCATTGGCCGATCCATTCATTAATAACTCCAACGAGAAGACCTGCCTGGTGTATGTATAATAGCTTGCAATAATCAGAATAGCAATAATCTGCGAAAGAATGGTAAAACCGATAACCATTAAGATCAATCGTAACAAAGATTGAAACGGATGGGGTGTTTGTTCAGGAAACATAGCTATTAAATATCAGTTAAAGATAGCAATAAAAGCAAGATTTATTAAAATTGTCGCATTCATTTAAATTCTGCCGTATCGTTTGTACTAGCCGAATGGCAAAAGGCGATATCATCCAAATACAGTAAAAACTCCAACAGAGGTATTCGATCATCCCGAATATGAATACATTTGACACAGCATATATGATCAAAAAAAAGGCTTTGGAAAAATCCAAAGCCTTTTTTTAATATAGATTATCCTAATTCACTCGAATTGGGTCTGCAGGTTTCTGCAGATTTTTATACGGATATGTTTTCATTTCTTCCAACAATATTTTCACCGTTCTTTCAAGCTGTGGATCTCGGCCTTCCAAAAGATCTTTTGGTAATTGTTCGATAAATACATCAGGAGCGACCCCTTCATTTTCGATAATCCAATTTCCTTTTAGGTCATAAACACCGAAGTTTGGTGAAGTAATACGGCCTCCATCCAACAAAGGAGGGTAACCGCTTATGCCAACCAAAATCCCCATTGTTGTACGACCCACCAATTTGCCAAGTCCTTTAAAACGGAACATATAAGGCATCATATCCCCACCTGAGCCTGCATTTTCATTAATAATCATGGCTTTTGGTCCATAAATGCCATTTCCTGGAGTCGTAAATCCTTTTCCATCACGAATTCCCCAGCCAGCGATTAACTCGCGAGATAAGAGATCAATCACGTAATCGGCAACCCAACCACCACCGTTGTTCCTTTCGTCCATTAGAAGAGCCTTTTTATCCATCTGAGCGAAGTAATACCGATTGAAATAGGTATACCCTTCAGGACCGGTATTCGGCATGTACACATAAGCTATTTGCCCATTGCTCAATTCATTTACTTTTTTACGGTTCCTTTCGACCCATTC
>NZ_DKSP01000069.1:67067-76644 GCF_002472745.1 Sphingobacterium sp. UBA7253
TCCTTTCGACCCATTCCATGTTACGCAAGTTCATTTCATCACTAAACGAGATCGGTTTAACGATTACTTCTCGTGCGCCTACCAAAGAAGGTTTTGAATTGACCTTCAACGTAACTTGTTTACCAACAGTGTTGTCGAATAGACTATAAATATCCTTATCTTCAGTCAATTCAGTACCATTAACTGCAACAATATAATCTCCTTCTTTTATGTTTAATCCCGGTTCAGCCAATGGGGCTTTGAACGATGGATTCCATTCAAGACGCGTAAACAATTTGGCGATCTGATAATAACCATTCTTTAGCGTATAATCTGCTCCCAACACACCAACTGAAACTGATGGCGTGGAAGGTTGATCTCCTGGATAGATATAATTGTGTCCCACGACCATTTCTCCCATCATTTCGTTCAATAAATAACCAAGATCAGAACGATGGTTTACAAAAGGTAAGAATTTTTCATATTTGGTTTTCATCGCTTTCCAGTCAGCACCATGCATATTTTCTACATAGAAATAGTCTTTTTGCATTGACCAAACTTCATTGAATACCTGTTTCCATTCGGCTGCGGGATCCACCAATTGCTGAATTCCACCTAACTTGACTTCTCCTGCAGTAGGAGAGGCTACTTTTTGCCCAGCTGTTACAATATTGAACCCATTTCCCGTTTGATATAACATTTTTTTACCATCAGCACTAATAACAAAACTACGTGCATTCTCCACTAAAGTTTTATTTTCAAGATCCTTAAAATCATATGCACCGATTGTTCCTCCACGTTGATAAGTCAATTGATTCGGAACCAAACCATTTAAATTCCAGTAAGGACCGGCTGGCAAAGGGAGGGCAACAATTCGATTCTCTATACGATCAAAGTCCACCTTAATAGATTTGTCAACCGGCTTGCTTGCAACTGACTCTTCCTTCTTATCCTTTTTCGGAGCTTTTTTATCATTCTCTTTTACACGTTCTTTTTTATTATTCTCTCCCTCTTCCTTTTTATCAGCTTTATCTTCACGGATTTGCTCATCATCACTATCGTTTTTAAAGAATGATGGTGTTTTGCTCGACAGGATAAAAGCATAGACTGCATAATCTACGTTACGCTGTACAGCGGACATATGTAAACCAGAATTTGTTAAACCTGTATTTGTACTCGCCGTAAAAAATAAATATTTACCATCTTGCGAAAATGCAGTACTGCGGGCAGAGCTCATACCATCCGTAATTTGCTGAGTTTTCTTTGTATCTAAGTTATACATGAACACAGCAGGTGCACCGTTTTCCAGTGTACGTATAAAGGATATCCATTTTGAATCTGGAGACCAACTTGGTTGGAAATGATTGGATACACGCCCGGTTTGACCACTTAATTTGTCGTCGGCAACTTTGACAACAGTCTTGGAAGCAATATCAATATAATACAGATTAAGATGCGCATCATTGTAAAAAAGCTTCTTTGAATCTGGTGACCAAGTAGGTTCAAAATAGAAATTGGTTTCCCCTAAATTAAAGTATAAGGGCTGATCTTTTCCGAACTGATCCATCAGTACCAACTGATAGGATCCATTTTTATCTGAGATATATGAAACCCATTTACCATTAGGAGACCAATCTGGAAAACGTTCATGCGAACCTGGTGAATTAGATAAATTTCGAGCTTCTCCTTTTTCCTTTGGTACCGTAAAGATCTCCCCACGTGCTTCAAATAACGCTCGCTGCCCCGTAGGAGATAATGTAGCATAACGTATATCGTCCTTGATATCTTTATAATAAGGTCTTTTGTACATGACATCTGTATTCACAGTGATGTGCAAAGGAGTAATTTTATTTCCGTTTAGATTCAGTGTATTCAATACTCCAGCATATTCAAAAATCAAGTCGTTACCATTCCCATTCAAGGAACGTACATCATAATCTTTGAAATCTGTTAGTTTTTCAACCTTTTTAGTTTTGGTGTCGTAGCTAAAAATATTGACAATTTTATCGCGGTCAGATAGGAAATAAACCTTCGTTCCCAACCATAATGGCTTAACATCATTACTTTTAACATTCGGAATAGTCTCGATTTCTTTTGTTTTGGTATCAAAGATCCAAATGGTTGGCATACCACCACCCCGGTAACGCTTAAAGGCTACTCGATCTCTTTCAGTAGGGTCAGTATTCTTGATGTAAGCCCAATAACGACCATCGGCAGAAGGGCTTCCCTGAGTAGCCTCAGGCATAATGAGCGCCTTGTCCATTCCCGACATTTGAATATTGGAACTGTATAATCGTGGACTTAAAGCATAGGTGAAATCACGAGATGTAGTATAATATACTTCATCATTATTGAGCCATCCGCGCAATACGTCCGAAGAGGGATGATAAGTGATACGTTTTGGCTCTCCACCCGTTACAGGGATTACATATACGTCTGTATTTCCATCATAATTTCCTGTGAATGCTACTTTCTTGCCGTCTGGAGAAAACATTGGATTCTGTTCCACCCCTGGATTTGTTGTAAGGCGTCTCGGATTAGCTCCGTTTTTGTCGGCAATCCAAATATCTCCACCATACACAAAAGCGATATTGTTGGCGCTGATACTTGGGTTTCGAAGTAATAGGGTTTCTTGCGCTTTTGTTTGCAGAAAGGATGTCCCGAGCAAAAAGGCAGCAAATAGCTTGAAATGAGTTTTATTCATAAACGTTTAAAGGTTAAATTTACCACACACAAAACTACACTTTTGTAAAGTGGACCTAGTTAGTATATCCACAAAGTTGCATAAAAAATATGACAAAAAAAAAGTCCCGCTTTCAGCAGGACTTTTCTTTAGCTATTGAAGATTAGAAACCGTATTCTTGTTCGATTTCTAACACAATTCCTTCATCGACCAAAACGCGACCACAGTGCTCACAAATGATGATTTTCTTACGTTGACGTATTTCTGATTGCATTTGAGCAGGAATCTTATTATGACATCCTGAACAGCTATCGCGATCAATCGAAACAACAGCAAGTCCGTTTTTGAACGAGTTACGTAAACGGTAATATACCTTTACTAAGCGTTCTTCGATATTAGCCTCGGCCTCAGCAGCTTTAGCCAATAATGCATCTTCTTCCTTTTGAGTTTCAGAAGTAATTGTTTCCAATTCTTTCTTTTTTCCCTCAAGCTCGTTTTTGCTATACTCAAGATTACCTACAGTAGTATCGTAGTTTTCTGTCTTGTTGCGAATTTCGAATTCTGCTTCTTTAATTCTTTTTTCACAAACCTGAATCTCAAGACCTTGAATTTCGATTTCTTTCGAAATAGCGTCGTATTCACGATTATTTTTTACCTCATTTAACTGCGACTCATATTTTTTGATAGCAGCTTGGGCATCCTTAATCATGTTTTTACGCTTAACGATCGAATCTTCTAAATCGTCTAAGTCTATTCTGATCTTCTCAATACGAGTTTCTAAACCCGCAATCTCATCTTCAAGATCTGCAACTTCCATAGGCAATTCACCACGAACTTGGCGAATTTTGTCTATTTTAGTATGTATGGCTTGTAAAAGCCATAATGCTTTCAATTTTTGTTCTACGGTTTGTTCCATCAACTGTAGTATTTTATAGGATTTGTATCTATTTCTGTTGTTAAGGTTGCAAAGTTAGGAAATTTTTTCGTAATAATGTCGTACAATAATTCTTGCGTAAATTGTTCGCTCTCAAAATGTCCCGTATCTGCAATCACTATTTCACCTTCAGCATCAAAAAATTCATGATATTTATAGTCTGCTGTAACAAAAAAATCAGCGCCAGAACGTTTGGCTGCACCAAGTAAAAATCCACCCGAGCCACCACAGACAGCTACACGACTAACTTTTTTATCTAATAAGGCTGTATGACGAATGACATTCAACCTCAGTTTGTCCTTAAGATAAGCTAAAAATTCCAATTCAGCCATTGGTTCAGCCAAATTTCCAATCATTCCAGCACCAATTTCAGTGGCCGTATTTTGAATATCAAACAAATCATAAGCTACTTCCTCATAGGGATGAGCTTCATAGAGTGCTAAAAGTAACTTCCTTTCATTAGATTTCAGGTAGATAACCTCAATTCGTGTTTCCTCTACACGCTCTTGAACATCAATCTCTCCAATGGTAGGATCGGCCCCTTTTAAAGGTCTAAAACTACCATAACCTGCCGTATTAAAACTACATTGATCATAGTGCTTTCCGATTTTACCTGCACCCGCATCAAACAATGCCTGTCGGACATCTTCAACGTGACTCCTTGGTACAAAAGCGACCATTTTTCGCAATACATCTGTTTTAGATTCCAGTATAGCCTGATTTTCTAATCCCAATTTATCGGCAATTTTCGTATTCACTCCACCGGTAACATTGTCGAGATTTGTATGAATGGCATATAATGCAACTTTATGTTCAATTGCTTTAATAACCGTACGCTCCACATAATTTTTTCCATTAAATTTTTTTAGGCCCTTGAACACAATAGGATGATGCGAAATAATTAAATTACATCCTTTATCAATGGCCTCTTTTACAACAGCTTCAGTGCAGTCCAAAGAAATGAGCACTTTTGTAATCTCTCTATTGGCATCGCCCACAATAAGCCCAGCATTATCATAAGACTCCTGCAAATCTAAAGGAGCCAATTGCTCCAAATAATCAATGACTTCTTTAATTTTCATGGTCTACAATTACCTCCTTTTCTCTAAATTTATTATGTTCTTCTAAAATTCTTCTATTCGCGTTAATGTCAAACCAATAATTAGCCAATGTCACAAAATGCATAATGATCAGTACACCGGAAATGGAAAGCGGGAGTGGAATATTTGTGGCCAAGTAAATCCATGCATATAGCGATCCTTTCTTAAACGTAGGATTTTCTTCCACAGCTATTTTTCGATCATAAAATTCATTGATCAAAGAATCCCTTAGACGCGACGCAACCTGAAAATTCCAATAAATATTAACCAGCGGAATGGCAACTAACCAAGATTGATTAGGCGTCATTAATCTATTTTCTTTGGCTACCAATTTTAAGGTCTTTCGAATTGTATTTGCAAATAAAAGCCATACAATAATACGTATAGCCACAATACCCATAGCGGTATAAATTACTTCAGGCTTACTTAACTCTTTTATTAATTCCTCTTGCGTCATTGAACTATTTATTGCTTATTTATTATTCCTGTTCCAACAAATCTACTAATTCTTTCAACTTTTTTATTTGTGGATTATGATCTCCAACAAATTCAATTGTTTTAAAACCCATGGTTTTAGCCTTCTTATAAAACGGGTAAAAATCATCTTCTTCAATTGCTGTATCATCCATATAAGTCAAAATGTATGTACTTGGGATCTTAAGTCGTTTCGGATTTTTTAAATTAATCTTATCTGTCATTGTTTTTAGCGGGTGGGGGACATCTCTAGGAAACCTCTTAACGTCCTTCACCCAGAAAGGAAAAATATAACCATCCTTTTCTAATCTTAGCAGTCCATTTGCTGCAGTAGATTTCCCCATTAAGTTTATTACAGATTGTTGATCCTCCGGAAGTATAGCATCCAAGTAAACCAATTTACGTATTCTATCCGGAAGACTGTCGGCCACAGCCGTAATTACCATACCACCATAACTATGTCCCACCAGTATAATATCATGAAGATCCTCAAACAGGATCGTATTCACAACATCATTAACGTGAGTTTGCAATCGAATAGAGGTATCTGCTAAATGATAACGCTCGCCCAAGCCTGTTAGTGTAGGGCGGTAAACCGCATTTCCTTTCTTCGCTAACTTAACTGCAGTATTTTTAAACTGCCAAGCACCACCCCAAGCTCCATGGACGATCACATACGTAGAAGACTGCGCAGAAACATCTTTACCGAATCCAACTAATGAAAAGAAAAATATAATAAACAGTAATTTACAGTAATTCATTGTGTTATATATTAAAACATCCTCGACACTTCACAAAATCTGTTCAGAAACTGTATAGATAAGCCAGTTTACATTTTTATTTAAAAATTAGATGTGACTACTCACTCACTTTAATAAAACATGATTCAATCGAATAAAAACAGCTTTTAGCTTCTCAACTAAACTTCATCAAGGAAGATAGGGTAGGGGGGAGCTATAAAAACATCATGCATAAAGTAAAAAAATAGTAGGCTTTTTATGATAATCATACGATCGTTTTCTCCACTCACCAATCGTCAAACTTTGGATATTTTCATCGGCTGCAGTTACATTTGATGCAACACAGAGTAAGCTGGAAGGTTTACATATTTTTAGTAGATCAGCCAAAAGCTGATTATTTCTAAATGGAGTTTCAATAAAAATCTGAGTCTGCTTTTCGCGTGCTGATTGTTGTTCGAGATCTTTAATTTCCTTAGCTCGATCAATTTTATCGATAGGTAAATACCCATGAAAAGCAAATTTCTGACCGCTAAATCCAGAAGCCATAAGCGCTAGTAAAATAGAGCTTGGTCCAACAAGAGGAACTACTTTAATACCCAATTGATGTGCCCGTGCTACAATAGAAGCTCCAGGGTCAGCAACACCAGGACATCCTGCCTCAGACATTAAACCAACATTTTTGCCCTGTTTCAAGCCTCCCAAAAAGTCGTTTATATTTCCCTTATCCCGCGCATGTTTTCCATAATCATGAATTTTTAGTTCGCTCTGCGGAATCTTTAAACCTGCAAGTTTTAAAAACTTACGAGCCGTTTTTTCATTTTCTACAATATACTCGTCCAATGAATTGATTGTTTCCACTAAATATGCAGTAAACGATTGGAAAGCTGCGTCATCACTCAATGGAACAGGAATTAAATATAAGATACCATTTGCCATAATACAAACCTACTAATTAAGGTCCATTTGGCTATACTAATTTTAAACTTAGCATTATTTAACCTTTTAAAATGATTATAATTTCGATTTTTAAACTCATTATTAGTATTTTAGCGTAAATATTCATTGCAACAATAAACATCATTCAAATGATCACACAAATTACAGAAGGCGTAAAAATCTCGGTTGAAACCATCTATCAATCAGAGTATTCGAATCCGGACCGTGAACATTTCATGTTTGCTTATCATATCAGCATAGAAAATCTCAGCGATTACACGGTTCAATTGATAAGTCGCTATTGGAAAATCTTTGACGCAAAAGGAGACTATAGGGAGGTATCTGGAGAAGGGGTAGTAGGCGAACAACCTATTATAGAACCTGGCCAGACTCATCAGTATACCTCAGGTTGCAATCTCAATAGCGAATTCGGATTCATGGAAGGATATTACAATATGATCCGAACACTGGACAACGGCAGCTTTCAAGTTGAAATACCACGTTTCAATCTGATAGCTGATTACGCATTGAATTAATTTTATCAAGGCAGTATCATTATTGCCAATTAATCAAATAACGATGCTTTTTTCGCATCGAATAAGAAACTATTTCTTTATTTTTGCGAGCATTCCAAATGAACATGCCAACCTCGGGATATACTAATTTTACCCGATGGTAAATGCTAGCATTTGATCGTATGCCACCCGATAGATTAAATTAGTCAACAATCAAAACGATTATTGATTCAATATATAAATAACTGATAATCAATAGATATATAAATAAAGTATTGATTATCAACACGATATAAACTACCTAGAGAAGAAACCTCCTGGTAGTGTTTTGGCGTGTAAATTGACTGAATATAATTTAGGGTGATATAACGTGAGTATTTTAGCTACAGAACAAGTAAGCCATTCCTTCCATGATCGATGGCTTTTTAAAGATTTACATTTCGGTCTCCAGAAGGGAGAACGTGTGGCCTTGGTCGGAATCAATGGCACAGGTAAATCAACCTTACTCGCTATTTTAGCAGAGCGAATCTTACCAACCTCAGGAAAAGTTGTAAAAGAAAAAGGTATAAAAATTGGTTTCTTAGAACAGGATCCTGATTTCACAGGATTAAAATCAATCAACGATTTTATTTATAGTACAGACAACGATCAACAACGTCTTATCCGTGAGTACGAGGAGCTGTTATTGGAAACTGATATCGATCAGAAAAAATTAGAAGATCTTACAGAAAAAATAAGTTCATTGAATGCCTGGGAGTATGAACATAATATTAAGACGATTCTTAATCGTTTAAACATTATGGATTTCCATCAAGATATCAAAAGTTTATCAGGAGGCCAACGAAAACGCCTTGCGCTAGCCAAGCTTTTGATAGACGATCCGGATATTTATATATTAGATGAACCCACCAACCATTTGGATATAGAGACTATTGAATGGCTAGAAAAACTACTAACAACAGGTAGCAAAACCGTTCTTTTAGTAACGCACGATCGCTACTTCTTGGATAATATCTGTACTGAGATTCGAGAGCTGGATAGGGGCAATCTCTTTACCTATAAAGGTAACTATTCTTATTTTCTAGAAAAGAAGTCCGAACGCGAAACTATTGATGCGGTTATGGTTGAGAAAAGCAGAAATCTACTTCGCCGTGAATTGGAGTGGATGCGTCGTCAACCACAGGCACGTGGTACCAAATCCAAATCACGTATTGAAGCATACTATGACTTGGAAGAAAAATCTAAAGCAATTAAAGGAAACGACTCGGTACAACTCAGTGTAAAAGTAAGCAGACAGGGTTCAAAAATACTCGAACTAGAACATGTTGCCAAACGTTATGGAGCAAAGGAAATCATACATGATTTTTCATACACCTTTAAAAAAGGTGATCGTATTGGTCTAGCTGGAAAAAATGGTACTGGAAAATCAACCTTTCTTAATTTAATCACGGGAGAAGAAAAACCTGATACAGGGTCTATAGCAGTAGGGGAAACCACAGTATATGGCTACTATAAACAGGGAGGTTTGGAAGTAAATGAAAACGATCGAGTATTAGATGTTGTAAAAAATATAGCAGACTATATTGAAATGGCAAATGGGGAAGTAATCACAGCTTCACAGCTGCTAACCCACTTTTTATTTCCTCCTGAAAAACAATTTGGTTTCGTTAACAAATTAAGTGGAGGGGAGAAAAAAAGACTTCAATTAATGCGTGTTTTAATGAAGAATCCAAATTTCTTAATCCTGGATGAACCATCCAATGATTTGGACATTGATACATTAAACGTGCTGGAAGATTTTCTTGACAACTACAAAGGAGTACTCATATTAGTATCACACGACAGGTATCTATTAGATAAATTGACGGATCAACTTTTCATTTTTGAAGGAAAGGGGATCGTGCAGATATACAATGGAAATTATGCCGACTTTAAACTTGAACAGGAAGAAATTCAAAAATTAGAAAAGGAAAAACAAAAAAGGATAAGCCAAGAACAGGTAAAGCCAATTGTAAAAGAGGAAAAGAAAAAACTCTCGTACAAGGAACAATTGGAATATAACAAACTAGAAGAAGAAATCGAGAAACTGGAAACACAAGTAGCATTAAAAACGGAGGAACTAAACCAGGTAACAGATCATCTAAAACTTTCTTCCTTAGCGGAAGAAATTCAATCTATCCAAAAACAGATAGACGATAAATCCGAAAGATGGTTAT
>NZ_DKSP01000069.1:76722-87348 GCF_002472745.1 Sphingobacterium sp. UBA7253
GGTTATATCTTGCTGATTTTATGTAAAATTTCACCAGAGGTTTCACGTGGAACACAAAGAAAACGTAAATTTACAAAGAAATAAAAATACCACGTTTCACGTGGAACAAGAATAGAAAAATGTTTAAAAAATATAATGTAATTGTCGTTGGTGCGGGGCATGCCGGATGTGAGGCAGCGGCGGCAGCAGCTAACTTAGGTTCGTCCACTTTACTCATCACAATGAATATGGGAGTAATAGCCCAAATGAGTTGTAACCCCGCTATCGGTGGTGTAGCAAAAGGACAAATTGTAAGAGAAATTGATGCTATGGGCGGATATACTGGTATCATAGCAGATAAATCAACCATTCAATTCCGAATGCTCAATCTTTCGAAAGGTCCAGCTATGTGGAGTCCACGTACACAAAATGACCGAATGCGTTTTGCTGAAGAATGGAGGTTACAATTGGAGTCTCTTCCAAATTTAGATATGTGGCAAGATACCGTAAAAGAAGTTATCGTCAAAAATGGAAAAGCTTGCGGTGTCATCACTTCGATGGGAATAGAAATAGAATCGGACGCTGTGGTACTGACCAATGGAACTTTTCTAAATGGTGTAATTCACATTGGCGATAAGAAATTTGGAGGCGGTAGAACAGGAGAGAAGGCAGCCACAGGTTTAACCGAACAACTTGTTTCCCTTGGTTTCGAATCAGGAAGAATGAAGACAGGAACTCCACCACGCATAGATGGGAGAAGCCTCAACTATGCATTAATGGAAGAACAGTGGGGCGACGAAAAAAGAGGGCGGTTTTCTTATACAGATGTAGAAATACCTACTGAGCAACGCTGTTGTTGGATTACCTACACAAACGATAAAGTTCACGAAATGCTTCGTACTGGGTTTGAAAAATCACCCATGTTTACGGGACGCATCAAAGGATTGGGTCCGCGTTATTGCCCTTCTATAGAAGATAAAATAAATCGCTTTGCCGAGCGTGAAAGACATCAGATATTCGTGGAGCCCGAAGGTTTTAAAACAGTAGAAATCTATGTCAATGGATTCTCGACTTCATTGCCGGAAGATGTACAATTAAAAGCTTTGCAATTAATCCCTGGTTTTGAAAATGCAAAGATGTACCGACCAGGTTATGCCATAGAATACGACTACTTTCCACCAATGCAATTGGATCTAACCCTAGAAACCCAATTGGTGAAACATCTATTTTTTGCAGGACAAATCAATGGGACTACTGGTTATGAAGAGGCCGCCGCTCAAGGTTTCCTAGCCGGGATAAATGCGCATCAACGCATCAACGATGATAAGGAACTTATTCTAAAACGATCCGAATCTTATATAGGTGTATTGGTCGATGATCTCGTAACAAAAGGAACTGAAGAGCCATACCGTATGTTTACATCAAGAGCAGAACATCGTCTACTTTTGCGCCAGGACAATGCTGATATTCGCCTAACCCCATTAGCTTATAAATTGGGATTAGTAGGAGAAGAAAGACTCAAAAAAGTGCAAGACAAAATTGATAACTCAACTAAAATAATTGAGTATCTAAAACAAAATTCAACCAATGTCGAAAAGATGAATGCAGTATTAGCAGAAGTTGGCTCGAGCGCTCTTCCTCAGAAAACAAGGTTGAGTAATGTACTTGCGAGACCACAAGTTGGTATCCACGATATTCTGAAAGGAGATGAAGGCTTTGCAAATTATGTATCCCAATTTGATAACGACACCATCGAACAAGCAGAGATCAATCTCAAATATGAAAGCTATTTCGATAAAGAAATGGAAATAGTTAATCGTATGAAGAAGATGGAAGATAGAGAAATAAACCCTGATTTCGACTACAGCTTGCTAACGTCATTATCCATTGAGGCAAGACAAAAGCTATCAAAGGTAAAACCACGTACACTGGGACAAGCCTCAAGAATCTCGGGTGTTTCACCTTCCGATATCACTGTATTGATGGTACATATGAGTTAAATAACTGATATACAAATACTTATATATAAAATATTACATAGCTTAAAATAAGCGATTTAAGACAATATTCTATTTTTTATGACAACTTCTTTAAAAGAAAATAAAAGTGGTTCAAAAAGGCTAAAAAGTAGCTTAAAAACAAGATTACTTATTTTAAGCATGTTTATTATGCTTATTGGCTTGTCCATACAATGTGCGAGCATACAACAGCCTACGGGGGGGCCAAAAGATTCCATTCCCCCGAAAATACTACTGGAAAGTCCTACGAATTTTTCGAAGAATTTTACAGCAAAAAAAATAGTTATCACTTTCGACGAGTATATCAAACTGGCAAATCAGCAAAAAGAATTCAGTATTACGCCAGACATGGGGAGTAACCCAGAATTCAAGGTCAAGAAAAAAAATCTAGAAATTACCTTACCTGATTCTCTCGAAAAAAATACAACTTACAGCATATATTTCGGTAAAGGACTAGTCGATTATAACGCAGGAAATGCACTGGTCAATTATGCTTATGTATTCGCAACAGGAGACAAAATAGATTCGCTCAGTATATCCGGTAATGTAAAAAGCGCAGTGACCAAAGAGGTCCAAAAAGATGTTAAAGTCTTATTGATCCCCACTAGCCAAGATTCCATTTTCGGGAAGAAGAAAGCGAATATATTTACGACAACAGACACTGCAGGCAATTACAAACTAAACAATTTGAGAGAAGGAACCTATCGCATTTACGCACTTCAAGAAAAGAACAATGATAGGATCTATAATGGCGCTGATGAAGAAATAGGTTTCCTAAAAGACTCTATCGTGCTAGCGCGAGACTTAAACAATATCAATTTGGAGATATTCAAAGGAACCCCAAAAAAGTTTAGAACGCAAGAGAAGAAATTTGAAAAAAATGGAAGTATACTTCTTATTTTTAACAGGCGAGTGGACAAACCCAAACTCAATATCCTAAATGATGAAGTAAACAACAAGGATAAAATAGTACGCTTTTCAAATACATCAGACTCCGCTACTTTGTTTATTCCAAATTTAAAAATAGACTCCCTAAAGCTGGTTCTGACAGAAAATGAAAGGCCATTGGACACCATTCTAATTAGAAAAGGGAATGTAAAAATAGAGCAGACAATTGATCCTATTTTTACCCCGAATAATGGGCGAGTAGATCGGATTACACACCTTCAGGTATCTGCATTCACACCGATCAAGAATATCGATAAAACCAAGTTGAAATTCAAAGAAGACTCATTGGTCCGAACCAATTACCAACTTGCCGTTGATACAGCGAATAGCAATATCTACCATATTCGATATAATTGGAGAAAAGATAAAAAGTACCAAATTGAGTTTACAGAAGGCGCCATAACAGGCTATTTTGGCGAGCAGAATAAAGAGAAAAAGCTGGATTTGACTTATGACGATAGTGAAAACTATGGGGATCTGACATTTGATTTTACAGATCTAGATAGCAATATAACATATCTGGTAGAGTTAATCAATGAGAAAAAAGATAAAGTCTACCGCGTCGACAAAATAAACATGAACAATCCGACCGTCGCATACAAACAGTATCCAGGAGGAAAGTATAGCATACGTGTAATTCGCGACGACAATGATAATGGAATCTGGGATACCGGAGATGTCGAAAAGAAAACCTTTCCGGAACCTGTTATATATCTAAATAAAGTATTTACGATACGTGCTAATTGGGAACAAAAAGATAGTTTTTCATTGAATGGCCTCAAAAAAGAATAACTGAGGCCATTCTAAAATAATAATTTAAAACACTGCTAATTCGATTAAGCTAAAACCAAGAACTGTATAGAACATAATTATGTGGTAGCTGCTGCAATAGATCTTTCTGCTCTTCAGTAAGTGCCTTTATCTTTTTCGCAGGTACCCCAGCATATAGAAATCCCGATTCACAGCGGCTGTTTTCTAACACCACTGCTCCAGCTGCTACAATAACATTCGATTCAACAATAGCATTATCCATAACGATAGCTCCCATACCAATGAGTACATGGTCTTCCAAAATACATCCATGTACCATAGCCTGGTGGCCTATACTTACATAATTTCCAATCGTTGTACCGCATTTCTTATAGGTACAATGTATAACAGCACCATCTTGAATATTCGTATAATTACCAATACGAATATAATTGACATCTCCACGTATTACAGCGTTAAACCATACCGAACAGTGATGCCCAATCTCTACATCGCCTACAATCGTTGAATTAGGTGCTAAGAAGCATTCTTCGGCTATCAATGGAGATTTATCCAAAACAGGTAAAATAAGTGCCATATTCCTTAAAAAATTGTGTCCTTTAGTACTTCCGAATGTTTAGGGTAGTCAGTTGTATAATGCAATCCCCTACTTTCTTTCCTCAACATAGCTGATTTTGTCACAATATAAGCTACTTGGATAACATTACGCAATTCACACAATTTAACAGAAAGCCTGGTATTTCGATAAAATTCTTCAGTCTCCTCATATAACAGATGTAATCGTTTAAGGGCTCTTTCCAGCCTAAAATCGGAACGAACAATACCAACATAGTCACTCATAATCTTTTGGCATTCGCGCAAATTATGACTTACTAAAATATCCTCATTTGAAAGTGAAGTTTTAGAATCATCCCATTCCGGAACGTCAACAATATGGTTAATCAATCCTATCGACTTTGTGGCGTCTAAGAAAATACGATGCGCATAAACAAGTGCTTCAAGAAGCGAATTAGAAGCCAATCTGTTTGCACCATGTAGTCCAGTAGAAGAACATTCACCGCAAGCATATAAATTAACAAGGCTACTGCGTCCAAAATCATCGACATAGATACCCCCGCAGAGGTAATGCGCAGCCGGTGTAACTGGTATAAAATCCTTCGCCATATCCAGCCCGATCGAAAGGCACTTTTCATAAATGTTTGGAAAATGCTTGATAATATCCTGTTTATCCCGATGCGTAATATCGAGGTAAACATAATCTATACCTGATTTCTTCATCTCGGCATCAATAGCTCTAGCAACGATGTCTCTTGGTGCCAAGGAAGCACGTTCATCGTACTCCTCCATAAAAGATTCACCATTGATCCTCCTTAAAATTCCCCCAAATCCACGTACAGCTTCGGATACCAAAAATGCAGGCGAATCCTTTGGATTATATAAAGAAGTAGGGTGAAATTGCATAAACTCCATATTACGTACCTTACCTTTTGCCCGATACACCATCGCTATACCATCTCCAGTCGCGATAGTTGGATTTGTTGTACTTGAATAAACATGACCGGCTCCGCCAGAGGCCATCACGGTGACCTTACTCAAAATCTGATCTACTAAATGTGATGAGGTATTAAAAGCGTAAATTCCATAACAGGTAATGTCTTCCCTATTTTTATCCACGTACTCACCCAGATGATGCTGTGTAATCAAATCAATGGCAAAGTAATGTGTTACAATTTCAATATTGGGATCACTATGTGCTTGAGCCAATAATGCACGCTCTATTTCGTAACCAGTTATATCTTTATAATGTAAAATACGATGAGCTGAATGTCCCCCCTCTTTTGCCAGGTCATACAAGCCCGATTCCTCCTTGTCAAATGATGTCCCATATGAAATAAGTTCTGCTATCCGTTCCGGTGCTTCTCTTACTACGTTTTCCACAATTTCAACATCGCATAAACCATCCCCAGCAATCTGAGTATCAATGATATGCTTTTCAAAGCTATCTGACTTATCCACAACGGCAGCCACTCCCCCTTGCGCATATTTTGTATTAGACTCATCCTCATTGGACTTAGTGACTATCAATACTTTACCGAATTTCGATGCCTTTAAAGCAAAGCTCAATCCAGCAATACCTGATCCAATGACCAAAAAATCTACCTTTCTATCTGCCATATAAATTAAAATTCACAAACTATCCCCAAAAGTGACGATTCAAATTAACGAAAAATGTGGAAAACGTGTAAATAAAAGGTTAAATAAAAATGAAAAGTATTTAACAATTCACAAATCCCCTATTTCGAAGCCTTATTTCTAAAATTTTTCCGCACAAAAATCCATAGATTTCCACATTTTCTAAACAAAAACTATTCAACAAAAATATATGGAAAATAAAAAATACGATAAATTAGAATTTTAAAAATCAGCTCTTTAATAGATAAATCCTGTTGAAAAATTGTTGAAAACTCATTAAAAACCTAAAATCAAAATTGAAATAACCTAATTTATACCACTTTTCCACACCATAATAAACAATAAGAGATTTTCTATTTTAAGTAATTAGTATTTATTGAAAAAAAAGATTGTGGAATACGTTCGAAAATCTTTGTTTAGTTTTGTCAAGTTCGATTAGAGGCGGTTAGATTTCGATATCTGGGAATTATAAAGTCCCCTATTGAAATATTTAATTCTAATTGAGTTTATATTATTTTTTTAATTTCCTATTGGCTTTTGAAGCGCTTTAGGATTGGATATTTATTTTATTTTTTTTTGTATATGGATTTAAAGTAGTTTCAGCGCGTTATTTATATTTTTTTCAGGAAAAATTTAGTTTTAAACCGTTTTATACTTGGATATTTTCCCTTATTGGATCTTATTTCAATTTTATTGGATTGTAACTGATAGAAATTGATGAAGGAATGGTTTAATTCTCATTTTGGTGCTATGAGATTTCAATATTTTTGGTTTTCAACCAGATAAATTCTTTTATTGAATTCTAATAGCTACTAATCTTTGCTTTGAAATTTCTTTAAAAAGGTAATTTACTTGATTTTGCTATTTGGATTTTAAGTCGTTTTAGGATTGCTTATTTGCTTATTTTTTTTAAAAATATTAGAATATGGCCTTCTCAACGAGTTTAAATTGGAGTACGAAATTTTATAATTTTATCAGCAAATTTTTCAAAATGAAAATTGAACCTTAATGGTTATTGGAATTTTTATTCCTGGATCGGTTTATCGTATTCGGATTGGCTATAATATCGGTTTGGTTTTGGCTGAATTGAATTTTAAACAGAATCTCAAGCCTATTGTTTAAAAATAAACCCGGTTAAAATTGGATATTTATACAAAATTTGTTTTCAGTGCTTTTTATTGCATTCTATGCGTTTAAATAGTGAATTTTTTGCGATCTAAGTGAAATTTTAAAATTAGCTTGTTTATAATTTTGGATTGCAAATAATTTCTTCAAATAATTTATTGTAGAACAAACAATCTTACTATATTTGCAGCCCAACATCCCTTAGATGGAGGAATTATCCAAATTTAGATCAGTGAGATTCGAATATTCTGGATTATTGTTATGGAGTATCTTTTTATATCATTCTCAGAGCGTATTTTTCTAAAATAAAGCCCTTATGGATTGAATATATTGACTTGATTCGCTATTTGTTTCGAATATTTAATTCTAAGCGACTAAGTTGCTTTGAAAATGCGTTGTCAGTCGCATATTTAGTGTTATCTTGTAATATTATCTATATATTTGACTATCAAGCGGTTTAATTCACTAAATTTAATATAAATATGAAAATTTATATTTTTTAACAAGTTTATATTTCGTTATTATATTTATTAGTATTTTTTAAGTTATATTTGTTGGATTTTTTGCGGTTTATACTATAATTATCGCTAGATGCTTGGTCTAGCCGGATATACGCTCGGATTCTGTTATATTGAGCTTTTGAGGGAGTTATTTACTGGATTCTTATCTGATACTCGGTATAATTTATTCTATTTTGGTGGGATCCATCATTTATTCTTGAATTTTGTAAAATTGAATTGTGAAAATTTCATTAAAGCCTCTTAGAATTAAATAAATTCACTATCTTATATTATAGTAGCCAATATTTAATTCTTATCCGCTTTATTTTGGATGCTGTATGCATCATTTAGTCATATATTTTATTTTCCGAGAAATACTCTCTTCTAGATTCGCTTCTACTTGACTCTTTTAGATTTTCTTATAAATATCCAATTCTTATAGGGTTTATTTGAACTATTTCATTCAACGCTATCGACCCTGAATTGGCATAAATTTACATCGCTACATTCCTATATTCATTTCTATAAGCTGCTAGTATCTTTATATGCAAATGTAAAAGCACTTATTCCAGAGATTATTGTTTTGTATTGATTGTCTATGACGTATTTTTATTGATGAAAATTGATTTTCGCCCAATTCTGGCCTCCGTTGCTGTATGTGGTTGGTAAATGGAAAATATATAAACTTCAAATATTTGCGATTAGAATGGCATATTTAGGGAAGATGATGATACAATATACTATAGACGATTCTGAGGGCGTTTATTTTATTTTCGAAGCTATTTTGTACGCTTTCAATGCTGCAGGCATATACAGTTTACTCCAAATTTACAAAATAAACCCGCTGAGAATTTGATATAAAATTATTGATCAATCCAGAATCCATTAATCTTGCCTATACGAGCTCAAAAACGTTTTTTAATCTGAAATGTTAATAAATAAAGCTTCCTTTTCTGCTATATTTTTCATTGTTTTGTAATATGCCTAAAAACGTTCCTTAGGCTATGAAGGTTGGACGCGGATGAAACTGATTTTCGAAGATCGAAATAATGTGAAATAAACCCTTTCAGCTTTTGGTATAAATGAAGAGTTCGAATAGTTTCCTAAATATTCAAGTCTAAAAGAGTTTATATGGGCGTAATATTGTTTAATTAAACTTTATATAAATTAATTTAACTATTAATTTTTGTAAACGTTTAATTTGTATTTTTTTAATAGGTATTTCACTGTCAGTTCTGCAAGATCATGTAATTGGGCAACAGTTGTAGTTGTTCGATCAAATTTGAAAACTGACATTATCCAATAAGCTAGGCTCGGTAGATCCGTTGTAATCTATTATTGATTAATAAGAGGTTTTATATCAGTGTTTTATCTGTTATTATCTAATAATGCATCACATTCAAGCGAGCGGTATATTACCACGACCTGATTAATTTGCTTTTAATTGACTTTTATATATCTAACAATGCTTATTTTTGCTGTTCATAAAAGTTGAAACTACTCGCATGGAAATTGTAAATTATGAGCTTCAAGCAAAAGGTTATATCGATGCTCCGATTGATCCCTCACTGGATTTGATTAAAGAGATCCAACGGTTAAAGAAAGAAAAGAACGCTGTCATCTTGGCTCACTATTATCAAGAGTCTGAAATTCAAGATATAGCGGATTATATAGGAGATAGCCTTGGTTTATCCCAGGAAGCTGCGAAAACTGATGCAGATGTAATTGTTTTTGCTGGAGTACATTTCATGGCTGAGACGGCTAAAATACTTTCACCGACGAAAAAGGTTCTTCTGCCAGATGCCAAAGCAGGTTGTTCGCTATCAGATTCTTGCCCACCGCATCTTTTCGCTAAATTTAAGGAACAATATCCTGATCATTTGGTCATCACTTATGTAAACTGTACAGCGGAATTGAAAGCGCTTTCCGATATCGTATGTACCTCTAGTAACGCTGTTCAGATCGTAGAGAGCCTGCCAGCGGATCAGAAAATCATTTTTGGCCCGGATCGTAATCTCGGAGCATACGTTAAAAAGAAAACTGGACGAGATCTTGTGCTTTGGAATGGTGCATGTATGGTCCATGAAATTTTTTCTCAAGATAAAATTGATCGTTTGAAAAGCGAGCACCCTGATGCTAAGTTTATTGCCCATCCGGAGTGTGAAGATCATATACTGGCGATAGCCGATTATGTGGGATCGACTGCCGGCATGCTTAAATTTACCCAGACAGATACGGCCCAGGCTTATATTGTTGCTACAGAATCAGGTATTCTCTACCAAATGCAAAAAGCAAGTCCACATAAGACTTTTATCCCTGCACCTCCTAATAATGCCTGTGCATGTAATGATTGCCCGCATATGAAGCTTAATACGCTTGAGAAGCTATATAACTGTCTGAAGTATGAATCGCCTGAAATCCTTCTTCCCGAGGATGTTATTCTCCGAGCCCAGCGTCCTATTGAACGTATGTTGGAAATATCGGCAAGTTTAGGCTTATAGAAATCTGCATAATTTTTGATCATACCAAGATAATAACTGATTGGTTTTCAATGGTCAATAATAATTTCGTTGAGCTGTTTATATGCAGTTCAACGAAAAGAGTCCAATGTATAAGCAGGGGGGCATTGGTCTTATAGTAAAACTTATTTTGTAATGCCATCCGGATATCTCTCTGGGAGATGATTATCAGCAGGCATTATCTATATTAAACTTTTAAACTTTTTAGCATGTTTGATTTTGATAACACCGAGCGAACCAATTTGGAAGAAATGGGTGAGTTCGGCTTGATTGATTATATAAAAAAAGCTGTAGAATTAACAGAAAAATCCACAATTAAAGGGATTGGCGATGATGCTGCTGTTCTAGATTTTGGAGGTAAAAAAACCTTGATATCTACTGATCTACTGTTGGAAGGGATTCATTTTGATCTTAGATATGTTCCGTTAAAACATCTAGGTTACAAAGCTGTTCAGGTCAATTTGAGCGATATTTACGCGATGAACGGAATAGCTTCACAAATTACCTTTTCAATAGGTCTGTCCTCAAAATTTCCATTGGAAGCTGTAGAAGAGATTTATCAGGGAGCATTGA
>NZ_DKSP01000069.1:87457-99852 GCF_002472745.1 Sphingobacterium sp. UBA7253
TTGCCTGTAAGAAATATAATGTCGACTTAATTGGCGGAGACACTTCCGCTTCAGCCCAAGGCTTGGTTATTTCTGTGACAAGCATAGGTTATGCTGATACAGATCAGATTGTTTATCGTAATGGTGCGCAGGAAGGTGATCTTTTGTGTGTGTCTGGTGATCTAGGGGCAGCTTATATGGGCTTACAGCTCTTGGAGCGTGAAAAGGATATCTATTTAGAAAATCCAAATGTACAGCCTGATTTAGAGGGAAAAGATTATATTGTTGAACGCCAATTGAAACCTGAAGCCCGGAAAGACATTGTTGAATTATTTGCCAAGCTAGGGATCAAGCCCACAGCGATGATGGATATTTCAGACGGGCTTGCATCAGAAATTCTACATATTTGCAGACAATCTGACAAAGGTTGCAGATTATATGAGGAAAAAATTCCATTGGATCAGATGACTTATGATACGGGGCGGGAATTTGGCATTGATCCAACCGTAGCCGCACTTAATGGCGGTGAAGATTATGAACTACTGTTCACAATAGCTCAGGCCGATCATGATAAAATCAAAAACTTACCGGATATTAGCATTATTGGTTATATGACGCCAAGTACTGAAGGCTGTGAAATGATTTCCAAATCAGGGAATCTTTATCCGATAACAGCCCAGGGGTGGAATGCTTTTAAGAAAAAAGACTAATACGAAAAAGACCTGTTCAAAACAGGTCTTTTTTTATGCTTCTTGCTCCTCAAGCCGGAGTTCCTCTACCTCATTTGGATCTCTTTCACCTACATTGAAATTGTTATAGCCTAAGCCCACTTCGATCTGTAATAATCTCTGTTGCAGCATTTCAAGAATTGCTAAAAAGTTATAGACAAACTGTATTTTATTTTCTGAGTTTTTAAGAATTTCTTGAAAATCCAATTTTTTATTGATTTCAATTAGTTCGGCTATTGCTTTCTTCTGTTGTTCAATAGTGTATGGATATTTGACAACTGTATGTGTTACTTCTGGGGGACGATTACGGAATTGATACATCATTTGCTCGTAAATCATCATTAGACTATAAAGGTCGAAGCTATCCAAATTTTCTCCGGTAGAATCTAATTTTAGTCTTTGTTGGATATCATAGCGTATGTTGCCTCGATTGTATAGTTTGAGACGATCCTCCTCCAAGACTCTCAAATCGTCACAGGTCTCTTTAAATTGCTTATAGAGAATAAGTTTTTGAACAAGATCTTCTCTAAGATCGATTTCATTCTCATTTTCATCTAGGTCTAGACGAGGCAAGAGCATTTTAGCTTTAATACGCATCAGTGTCGAAGCAACAAAGATAAACTCGCTTGCCATTTCCATATTGAGCGCTTGCATTTGGCTCACATACGATAAAAAATCATCTGTAATCTTTGAAATCGGTATATCGTGGATATTTAATTCATCCCGTTCGATAAAAAATAATAATAAATCAAAAGGTCCCTCAAATTGAGGAAGCTTGATTTCGTAGCCTTCTTCTACTTGCATATCTTATACAAATTTACATATAAAATCTTTTGGAATAACTTCGATACAAACTATTCATTATTTTATTTGTTGTACCTCAATATGTAAATGCGATTTAATTTTAAAGATTAAATAAAATTGTCGTTACTTTGTACGAACATATCATGTAAATAGCAGTACTATGCAGTTTGAGGCTGGAGAACTATTAAGTAAAATAAACGATCCCTCTGATCTTAAAAAGCTAAAGGAAGACCAATTAGAACAGTTAAGTCAGGAATTACGTCAATTTATTATTGATCAGGTTTCGGTTAATGGTGGTCACTTTGCAGCAAGTTTGGGAGTCGTCGAGTTAACGGTGGCGTTACATTACGTAATGAATACCCCATACGATCAATTGATCTGGGATGTAGGTCATCAGGCTTATGGACATAAAATCCTAACAGGTCGCCGGGATATATTTCATACAAATAGAATTGAGAACGGGATTTCGGGCTTTCCGAACCGTTTTGAATCTAAATACGATGCATTTGGTGTTGGTCACTCATCAACATCTATTTCTGCTGCGCTGGGTATGGCTGTTGCCTCTCAGATAAAAGGTGAGAAAGACCGTCAGCATATTGCTGTGATCGGTGATGGTGCCTTGACGGGAGGAATGGCATTTGAAGCATTGAATCATGCTGGAATTTCTAAATCAAATCTTTTGGTGATCTTAAATGATAACTGCATGTCGATAGATCCGAATGTTGGTGCATTAAAGGAGTATTTGACAAGCATTACCACCTCTAAGCGATACAACAGATTTAGAGACGATATAGCAGCAGTATTGACAAAGATTTCAGAAGTTGGTCCCAATGCACTTGGCATTGCCAAAAAGCTTGAAAAAAGCATAAAGGGAACTTTGCTGAAAAATGCTAATCTATTTGAATCTTTAAATTTTAGATACTTTGGGCCAGTTGACGGGCATGATGTTAAAAAATTGGCTAAAACGCTAGAAGATCTTAAACACATACCAGGTCCCAAATTATTGCATGCTGTCACTATCAAAGGAAAGGGCTTCGCGTTGGCGGAGAAAGACCAGACGAAGTGGCACGCTCCAGGTTTATTTGATAAAATTACCGGTGAGATCAAGAAGTCTTCGAATGATAAACCGGTAGCTCCCAAATTTCAGGATGTCTTTGGACATACCTTGGTGGAGCTTGCAGAAGAGAATGATAAGATTGTGGGTATAACACCTGCAATGCCATCCGGTTCTTCCATGAATATTATGATGAAAGCTATGCCTGAGCGTGCATTTGACGTCGGTATTGCCGAACAGCATGCTGTTACTTTCAGTGCTGGACTTGCAACTCAGGGACTATTGCCATTTTGTAATATTTATTCATCGTTTATGCAACGGGCCTATGATCAGGTAATCCATGATGTTGCATTGCAAAATCTGAACGTCGTTTTCTGTTTAGACCGTGCGGGCGTGGTAGGAGCGGATGGTGCGACACACCATGGAGCTTATGATATCGCATTTATGCGCTGTGTTCCAAATATGACGGTTTCTGCGCCGATGAATGAGGAAGAGTTACGAAATTTAATGTATACAGCTCAGTTACCCAATAAAGGTCCATTTGTTATTAGATATCCTAGAGGAAATGGTGTTATGCCAGACTGGCGTCGCCCATTTACGGAAATAGAAATTGGAAAAGGACGTCTTATAACAGAAGGGGAAGAGCTTGCTATATTGAGCTTTGGCGCTATAGGAAATGAAGCCGTTAAAGCGGTACAGCAGTTGAATGAATTGGGGATACACCCAGCACATTATGATCTTCGATTTGCTAAACCATTAGATGAAGTCTTACTCCATCAGGTCTTTAAAAAGTTTGATAAAATTATCACGGTTGAAGATGGAAGTTTACAAGGGGGCATAGGTTCCGCTGTATTGGAGTTTATGGCAGATCATGGATATCATAGCCAAGTGGTTCGTTTAGGTATTCCCGATAAGATCATTGAGCATGCTGAACAAAATGCACAGTGGAAGAATGCCCACTACGATGCGAATGCGATCATAGCAGAAGCTAAAAAACTTTGTAATGGAAAATTGACCAGTTCAATGGTCGGATAAAAGTTATACACTATAAGAAACAAAAAAGGAGATCCATATGGACCTCCTTTTTTGTTTCTATAGTATCGCATTTTTGGAGCTCACAATTAATCTCATATGTTACAATGTGTTTTTTTCTTTCGGATAAATTATATAGATTTTTGTTTTACAGTTGGACATAAATAAGTTGAATCGTCCATTAGCAATGATGTTAAGTTGGCTTTAAATTCTTATAAATTTAATATTAAAAATATATGAACTAAAGATTGTAATTAGCTATTATTTTGGTTAATTTAGATTTAGACCTTAAGGACTGAGACGTAGTTAGTTTGCTACTTTTTTTGTTCTTTTTTTTCAAATAAATTTGGAATGTTAATAATTATTTTTAGAGATCAATTTTAGCGCTAGTTTTCCACAATTTTACATAGTAAATATCTGATATATAGTTGTTTATTAATTATTTTATATTTTAGTTTTTTAGCTGATATTTTTTTGTCATCTTCGTTCTCAGAGAAAGTTATCAACATATTTTTTGTCGCGTATTGTAAATCAACTTATTAACAATTTTAGAATGGAAAAAACGTATTCAAGTGTCTGGAATAATTGTCTTTCGATTATCAAAGATAATATACCAGCGCAAAGTTTCAAGACCTGGTTTGAACCTGTGAAAGCAGTCCGTTTGGAGGGTGACGTTTTGACTATTCAAGTGCCTAGCTTATTTTTTTATGAGTGGCTGGAAGAACACTATGTAGGAATTCTTCGTAAGACCGTAAAGAAATTTTTAGGAGAACAAGGTAGATTGGAATACAATATTGTAGTGGAGAAGTCTTCAGCTTCTCATCCCTATACGACTAATCTTCCATCGAATGGCAATGGAGCAGAAGGGAAAAGACAATCTATCCCTGTACCGGTATCTTTAAATAGAGATATCAAAAATCCATTTGTTATTCCTGGATTGAAAAAATTGCAGGTTGATCCGCAATTGAATCAAAACTACACATTCGAAAATTTTATCGAAGGTGAATGTAATCGTCTTGCTCGCTCTGCAGGTTACGCTGTAGCGAATAAGCCAGGTGGTACTTCATTCAACCCTTTGATGATTTATGGTGATGTTGGTTTGGGAAAGACACACCTTGCCCAAGCAATCGGAAATGAAATCAAGAGAAATCTTCCCGATAAACTGGTCATTTATGTGTCTTGTGAGAAATTCTGTCAGCAGTTTGTGGATTCATTGAAAAATAATACAATCAATGATTTCGTTAACTTTTATCAAGCAATGGATGTCATCATTATGGATGATGTACATAACTTTGCCGGTAAAGAAAAAACACAGGATATTTTCTTCCATATTTTTAATCATTTGCATCAATCTGGAAAGCAAATTATTTTGACTTCAGACAAAGCACCTAAGGATTTAGCTGGTTTGGAGGAACGTTTGCTTAGTCGTTTTAAATGGGGATTATCTGCAGATATTCAGATTCCTGATCTTGAGACGAGAATGGCAATTTTGAAGAAGAAGATGTATTCCGATGGTATTGACTTACCTGAAAATGTAGTGGAGTACGTCGCAACACAGATCGATAACAGCGTTCGTGAATTGGAAGGAGCCATGGTTTCATTATTGGCTCAGTCTACTTTGAACAAAAAAGAGATCGATTTGGGCTTAGCAAAATCCATGTTGAAGAATTTTGTGAAGAATACCCATAAGGAAATTTCAATGGACTTTATTCAAAAATTAGTCTGTGAATATTTTGAAGTTCCTGTGGATATGGTGAAATCGAAAGTTAGAAAGCGTGAAATCGTGCAGGCCAGGCAAATTTCGATGTACTTAGCAAAAGCACATACCAAATCTTCACTAAAATCGATTGGAGCATTCTTCGGAGGAAGAGACCACTCGACAGTCATTTATGCCTGTCAAACCGTAGAGGATTTAATTGAAACTGACAAGAAATTTAAAACTTATGTAAGTGACATTATGAAAAAATTAAAATCTTAATGTCAATTATCGTAAGCAAAACACTAGAAGGGCTGTCCATATTACTTGGACAGCCCTTTTTTAGTGTATTTAAGGCCCTGTAAGGCATAAAAAAGCCTCTGGATATGCATTACATACCCAGAGGATTTTCATTCGTTCTCGAATGGTTATTGTTGTTGTTGATTGCTCTGTCCGTTACCGGATTCTTTTTGTTCTGTTGTTTCTTGCGTTGCGGGAATGTTTACCGGAGGTCGCTCAGTTACATATTTCTGATAAGCAACTTTTTGTTCATCTGTTAGCAACTGTGCTATTTTAGTATCTGATTCACCCTGTATTTTGGCAATATTCTCCTTTTTGACGTCAACCTTAGTCGTGGAGTCCTGAATGACAGCCGCTATAGCTTTTTCTTGATCCAATACGATTGTTGATACCGCAGTTTTCTGCTCGTCATTTAATGTCAGCTTTGTGACTAATTCAGTCACTACCTTTGTTGCATTTTCTTCCGGTGTTGTTTGTGCTTGTTGTGCAAATGTTAGGCCCATCGCTAGGAAGAAACCTATGCCTGCTAAAAATAACTTTTTCATGATGTTCAATTTTAGATGAAATTATTCAATGTTTTTCTGCTACCTAATTTTACTTTGTTGTCGATTATTGACCAGATTCAGTTTTCGTAGGCTCAGCTGCGGTCGGCACAGCTTTAGCTGGTCTTTCAGTTATGACTTTTTGATAAAGCGATTTCTGATCTTCGTTAAGTAATTGACTGACTTTGGTATCTACTTCAGTCTGTAGCTTATTAAGCGCTTCGCTTTTCGCTTGAGCAGAAGACCCAGTATCTTTTACTATTGTCTGTTCTGCTTTTACCTGATCCAATAGAATGGTTGATACCGCAGTTTTTTGCTCATCATTCAGATGCAGTTTCTGTACAAGTTCAGTCGTTGCTTTAGCAGCTGCATCTTCGGGACTACCCTGTTGTGCAAACGTTAGGCCCATCGCTAGAATGAATCCTATTCCGGTTAAAATTAGCTTTTTCATATCTATTGTATTTAAAAAGTTACAATTAAACGATCTTGCTATAAAAACTCGGAAAGGGGTATTTATATTGTATCAACTATGTTACTTTAACAAAGTTTTAACATTAACTAATTGTAATTCATTGTAATACGGGTTTTTATATATGGTGTGAAATGCAAAAATTGATGATATCGCTGTTATTGCACAGTTAACAGGATCGATAAAGTTAGACGAACTTAATTGTGATGATAACGTCAGAATAAAACTGAACGTGAAATAAAAAAGGCCTTGTTTTTTGACAAGGCCTTTTCTAAGATAGCTTTATTAATTGTCGGAACGTTTAGACATTCTTTCTTTCATTTTTTCTTGTTGTTCGTCAAATAGCTTAGCTTGGTCTGGAGTAAGCCATGATTTGATTTTGGTTGTTTGTATTTCCTGAAGCTGCTTAAATTTTTCCATACTCGCTTTTCGATCTCCACCATCATTTCGAAGAGCAGCCCGTTGTTGAGCCTGACTTAATGTAAGGTTATAGATCGAATCTTTTTGCGTTTGATTTAGGCTTAATAATTTGTCTAAATGCTCTACGCGCATTTTAGCTTGTTCTTCAGGACTACGTTGCTGACGTTGTTGGGCAAAAACTCCTGTGGCACTTAAAAATAGACAAGCTACTGCCATTAAAATTTTCTTTTTCATCTTTGTATAGTTTATATCATGAGTGCCGAATATCGGGTATACACTCAATTTGTTCATTATAGACAGAGCGAAAACTTTTGAGATTCTCTGTTTACATATAGAATCTAAATTTGATGAAAAAGTTTAGTATAGCATCTGATCTTAACAAAATTTAAGGTTGATTAACACTTTGAGCCACTGCATTATATAGCCTTTCATGGAATATTTCCTGTTGGATAGGGTCGTGAAATTTAAGACCGATCGGCAGATAAGCCAAATCAATTGCAGTAAATTGCTGTTTAAAAGGTTTTAGTCGCTGAAAGTCCTTTTCAGTTGTCAATACGATCTTGTTGCTGCTCGCCAGATCGTGGTAAGATTTTGCAATTTGATTGATATCCGATTCAGTAAAAGAATGATGATCTTTAAAGGAAATGTGTTGGATTGAATTGGTTTTGTTTTGGAGATAATCTACTAAGGGTTGAGGTTTAGCAATACCCGTAACCAAAATAATATCTTTGCCTTTGACATCGATTAGATTTCCTTTACTATTGATGGGTTCAAGATAGTCGATATAGCTAAATACTATTAAAGCTTCTTTGTTATAATACCTGATTTTGTTTTCTATCCGTTTTTTTTGCTCATTAGAAAGATCAATAGGACATTTCGTAATCGTTATGATCTGTGCGCGTTTAGCCTCCATAAGGAGATCCCTAAAGTTTCCTGTGGGAAATACGAACATAGGGTGAGAAAATGATAAAAAATCAAATAATAATATATTGAAAAGAGGCGATAATTTTCGGTGTTGATAAGCGTCGTCCAGAATAATAAGTTGATGAGTTGACTGAAGTTTTTCAACTCCAGTACAACGATCCTCACAAACTGCAACAGTGACAGCCGGAAATTTATTTTTGAACTGTAAGGGCTCATCACCGACATCCATAGCCGATGAATCCGTCTGTACCAATAAGAAACCTTTGGTGCTGCGTCCATACCCCCGACTGAGTATTGCTGTTTTAAAGTGACCTTTAAGGCTGGATACCACAAATTCAGTCATTGGGCTTTTTCCTGTCCCACCAACGGCAAGATTTCCTATAACTACGGTTGGAATGTCAAAAGACCGCGATGGAAGCAGCTTAAGATCATATAATCGATTTCTTATCCACACCACAAGGGCATAGATGATGGTAAAAGGAAATAATAGATATCGTAATAAGCGTATCATTTTGGAACAATGGTTAACCCTACGTCTGTGATTTCTTTCAACGGATTTTCTTTCATGTTCTGTTCGATGGAAATCGTATAAATTCCTGTATCCGGAAATAGGTAATCTTTATGGATGATGGATTGATTGTTATACAAGCTGCCAGAGGATTTTCCAAGCCATTTTCCATCCGGTCTGGCCATTTTTATTTCTTTACGATAAGTATATTGTTTTTTATCTGGGCCTCGTTGGTAAATAAGTACAAAAAGATTGGAAAAAGCATATTCCGGTGTATGACGGACATCCATCAATACGTCGTATCGTTTGGTCTTGTCGCCGATATGAAATTGAAAACTAGGCGGTGATGTATTCAGCCAAGCTTTATTATCAATGGGTTTATTTTCATTTATGACAAAAGTTTGGTCACAAGAACACCCTATGCCAATACATAACAAACCAATAAGGAAGGGAGAGCTTTTGAGTTTCATGTTTATTTATAAAAAGAATATGCCTAATGGGTTAAAATTAGGCATATTTTTTTTATTCTGCTTTCGGTGCAGCATTGTTGTTATTACCTTTGTTTTTATTCCGATGGCGATTGAAGCGCTTTTTGGGTCTGTTGTTAGATCCTTCTTTATTCTCTTTATTCGCGCTTGGAGCTCCAGCATCGGTCGAAATCTGAGGTTTAGCACTTTGTCTAGGTGTACTTTGTTCGGACTTCTCAGTTTTTTGTCCAGCCTTACTTTCAGGTTTGACAGTATTGCTTTTGGATTTTCTTTTTTTCTTTCTTTTATTCCGGTCATCAAGTCGAGTTAAGCTATCTTGTCCGACTACATTTTCGTAATCGTAATTGATATTTTTCTCTTCTCTGACTTCATCGTTATCTACTGCACTCGAAATTGCTTCCGGTTTGATCCCCTGCTTATTCATTTCGACAAACTCTTTGACTTGTTGAACGGGAATGGCGATCCAATTTTCAGCTCCAGGAAAAGAGAACCACATCATTTTCTTGAAAATATCGGTCTTTTGAAGATAAGCAACTCCTTTTAGCGTTTCGATGCGGTCGATATTATTAGGGATGTCTTTTAAAGCATCCATGTAACTATCTAATTCATAATTGAGACAGCATTTTAATTTTCCGCATTGTCCCGCTAGCTTTAACGTATTCAAAGAAAGATTTTGATAACGTGCTGCCGACGTGGATACTGTTTTGAAATCCGTTAGCCAGGTTGAACAGCAGAGTTCGCGACCACAGGAGCCGATTCCACCGAGACGGCTAGCTTCTTGTCGCATACCTATCTGGCGCATTTCAATGCGTATTCTGAAAGCTTCAGCCATTTTTTTGATAAGCTCACGGAAATCCACGCGGCCCTCAGCAGTGTAGTAGAAGGTAGCTTTGGTTTTATCGCCCTGGTAGTCAACATCAGAAATCTTCATGGACAAACCCAGGTCCAAAGCCAGTTTACGTGCTTTGTGCATAGTTTCCCATTCGAGATCTTTTGCTGCATTATACTTCTCTACATCCATTTCATTGGGCTTCCGATAGATTTTTTTAGTTACCGTTTCTGGGGTAACATTGTTCTTTTTTAATTGTAGTCTGACCAATTCACCCGTTAAGGAGACATGTCCGACATCATAGCCACCAGTAGAAGGTTCTACAACGACCATTTCCCCCATTTCAAGGTAGGTATTGTCTACATTAATAAAGAAATCTTTTCGTGATCCCTTGAATCGTACTTCGACGATATTAAATGGTTTATAGTTTGAAGGCATATCCATATCGGAAAGCCAGTCATATACATCTAATTTATTACATCCGCTAGTCATGCAAGAGCCATTGTTCTGACATCCTGCTGGTGTACCATTTGTCGTGGTAGTACCGCAACCTCCGCCGGATGAGCAACTGCCACATCCCATAGTTTTCTATATTATATATTGAGTTCCTTTCGGAAACGTTTTGTACTTGTATATTAATGTTAACTGCAAAGATAAATCTAAAAATAATATTTTGGGATTTGCATTTCTTTCTACAAAATAATGTGTTTCCTCAAATAGATTTATTGTTGCTTCAATTTGTTCAACGGTATAGTGTACGGCAAATTTTTGGACAAAATCCAATTCTTTGGCCGGTAAGAACACTAAGCTGGAAAGCCCTTCTTTGATTAATATAATTTGACGCATCATATTAATTGCATAAAAAAGAAAGCTTTTTTGGTTTTCTCGCCCCATTTTTGAGAGCTCTTCTTCCACTAAAGAGATCATATTGGTTCCCGCATCTGAAACAATGAAACGTAACCAATTGACTAAAATGCCAAAATGATTATTTGTCTGCGCGTGCAATAGATTGGTTGCTTCCTGGAGATTTCCATCTGCAATAAAAGCAATCTCTGACGCCTCTTGATCCGAAAGTTGATGTACCGTTTTTAAGTATTGTGTTACCTCACTATGATCCAGTTTCTTTATTTTGACCAATTGCGTACGCGATATGATCGTATTTAATATTTTGTCCTGATTTTCTGCAACCAGAATAAAGAGCGTTTTTTCGGGTGGTTCTTCGATTAACTTTAACAGCGCATTGCCTTGTGTGTCCAGGTATTCGGGCAGCCACATAATTAAAACCTTATATTCAGCTTCGAAGGATTTGAGGCTTAGTTTTTTGATGATCCCATGCGCCTCGGCAATATTGATATTGACCTGTTTGTTGTCCGCATCCAATTGATTGCGCCAATACTCCAATCCCATGTACGGATTGGATAAAAAAGATTTTCGCCAGCTGTCCGCATAATCGGATGCCGTATCTTCCTTATGTTTGGCTATGAAAGGATAGGACATGTGGAGATCGGGATGGATCAGCTTATTATATTTTCGACAAGAGGGGCATTCGCCACAACTGTCGGTTGACTGTCGGTTTTCACAATTCAAAAACTGTGCATAAGCATAGGCTAATGCAAGGCTACCAGAGCCCTCTGGACCAAGAAATAATTGCGCATGACTCACACGATTTTCATGAACCGTGCGAACTAAATGTTCTTTGATGTCTTTGTGCCCAATGATCTCTTTAAACTGCATACACTACTGCTATTATACAAATGTAATAAATATTGTGATTTATCGGGCCGAATTTGCTTTCTATACTTTTGGCGCTGTGCTTATTAATTGAAATACAATCGCTTATTTGAACGATCGAAATCTCTTTATGTGGAAAGAAAGCAGCCTATAAAACTGAAAAATATTGATTAATTTGTGTATTATTGCACATAATAATTAGTATTCAGGAAATGAGATTCATTGTATCAACATCAATTTTATTAAAGCAGTTACAAGCTATCAATGGCGCATCCAGTACAAGTACTGTTTTGCCTATCTTGGAAAACTTTCTTTTTGAAATAAAAGACAATAACTTGACTATTTCTGCTACGGATCTGCAAACTAGTATGGTTACTTCCTTACAGATCGAAGCAAAAGAAGAGGGAAGAGTAGCCATGCCTTCGAAGATTTTGATCGAGACATTAAAAACCTTACCAGATCAACCAGTAGCATTTTCAGTAGATATGAATACCTTGGCTATTGAGATCAGTGCAGGTGATGGAAAATATAAATTGAGTGGAGAGAATGCCGACGATTTCCCTAAAATTCCTTCAATCGATAACGGGTCCGTTATTCAGATGCCAGCTCCTATTTTGTCAGAAGCGATCAGTAAAACAATCTTTGCTGTCAGTAACGACGAATTGAGACCTGCGATGTCCGGTGTTTTGGTGCAATTAGCTGAAAAGAATGTGACTTTTGTCTCTACTGATGCGCACAAGTTGGTGCGTTATTCGAGAACTGATATTGGTGCTGAAAAACCAGCATCACTTATTTTGCCGAAAAAGGCACTTTCATTGCTCAAATCGTCGCTACCATCCGATGATGTTACAGTATCGATAGAATATAATCAAACCAATGCGTTCTTTAGCC
>NZ_DKSP01000069.1:99996-104102 GCF_002472745.1 Sphingobacterium sp. UBA7253
TATTAATTTGATCTGTCGTTTGATTGATGAACGTTACCCAGATTATGCTGCTGTAATCCCTCAAGTCAACCCTAACAAGTTAACTGTAGATCGATTATTGTTTTTAAATACCTTGAGACGTGTGGTGATTTTTGCTAATAAAACAACCCATCAGGTTCGTCTGAAGATCTCAGGAAGTGAATTGCATATCTCTGCAGAAGATTTAGATTTCTCTAATGAAGCGCATGAACGCTTGTCCTGTCAATTTGAAGGGGATGATATGGAAATCGGTTTTAACGCCAAATTCCTCGTGGAGATGTTAAATAACTTAGAGAGTGAAGAAGTTGTTTTGGAGATGAGTACGCCAAATCGTGCCGGTTTATTGATTCCGGCCGTATCTGAAGATCATGAAGATATTTTGATGTTGGTGATGCCTGTTATGTTAAACAACGCTTAATCTTCGTCAGGGTTTGGAACTAATTACGCATCTTATAGACTTTATTCTCCATATTGATAAACATTTGGTTGAAATAGTCAATGATTATCAGACTTGGACATACCTTATTCTGTTTCTTATTATTTTTGTAGAAACCGGAGTGGTTGTGATGCCTTTTTTACCAGGAGATTCTTTATTGTTCGCAGCGGGCATGCTAGCCGCACAACCAAATGATCTTAACGTATGGTTGATGATTCTCATTTTATTGGTAGCCGCGGTTTCTGGGGATTCCTTAAACTATGCTATTGGTAAGAATTTTGGTATGCGCCTAACGAAATTTAAGCTCTTTGGTAAGCAGGTAGTCAAAGATGAGCAAATTGCCAAGACTCATTCTTTTTATGAGAAATATGGCAGTAAAACAATCGTTATCGCTCGATTTGTACCTATCGTACGTACCTTGGCGCCTTTCGTTGGGGGGATTGGAAAGATGAATTATGGCACCTTCATTACGTATAATGTCGTAGGAGCTGTCTTGTGGGTGGGTGGTATAACCCTCGCAGGATACTTTTTAGGAAATATTCCGATTATCAGAGATAATTTCTCGAAGGTCGTATTGATCATTATTTTTATATCGATATTGCCAATAATCTTCGAGCTTATTAAAGAAAAGATAAAAACTAAAAAGGGAATCCAATAAGATTCCCTTTTTTTATAGATCAAAAAAATGGAAATCATTTCACAGTTTATTGATTTTATATTGCATATCGACCAGCATCTTTTGCAACTGATCAATAGTTATGAAAACTGGACTTATCTGATTTTGTTTTTAGTCATCTTTGCGGAGACAGGACTTGTTTTTACCCCATTTCTTCCTGGTGATTCAGTTTTATTTGCCCTGGGTGCGATAATTGCCCGCCCCGATTGTCCGCTTTCTTTACCACTATTTATGGTCATCTTAGTTTTCGCCGCTATTTCCGGGGATTTCGTGAATTATGAAATTGGTAAATATGTTGGAATACGTGTTTTTAAGCCAGGATCAAGGATATTTAAGCCGACTTACCTGCAAAAAACACAGGATTTTTATGCGAAACATGGAACGAGGACCATTATTTATGCGCGATTTGTGCCCATTGTTAGAACTTTTGCGCCATTTGTAGCCGGTATTGGTAAAATGCCGTACAGGATCTTTGGAAAATATAATTTAATTGGCGGTATATTATGGGTTTCATTGTTTATGCTTGCAGGTTATTTTTTTGGACAGCTGCCATTCTTTAAACATAATTTTTCCCTTGTTATTCTGGCCGTTATCTTTATTAGTCTAATACCCATGCTTATACAATTTCTGACTACAAATAAATCAAAAAAAGATTAAACGTTGCATACTAAATATGGTCTTTTAGGGTTAAAGGATTGATACGAAATATTCCTATTGAAAAAGTACAGGTACTGTGCCCAAATGTATTTTGGACGCGATAAAATTAAGTTAAGCTGGCAATATCATCTGGATATTTCGTAAGGTCATTGAAGAAGAGATTATTTACGTATGAACTATTTGGTTTTAGCATTTACCCTGCTTTTTACACAGTCTATTTTTGCCCAACGCGTGGTTGTCGATCATGGTCAAGCCATCGAGGCCTATGAGTTATTGAACAAAATTCGTACAAATCCCGAAAAGTATAAGAAGGAACTGAAGCTTTTTAATCTGCAGAAGATTAAACGAACCAAACTCAATTGGAACAAACAATTGGCCGAGGTTGCGGTTTATCGTGCAAAAGATATGGCTAAACGTTCTTATTTTGACCATGTCTCACCTGAGGGCTATGGACCTAATTATTTCATTGACGAGGCAGGATATCAGCTTAATCCGGCATGGCTGTCAAAACGAAATGCAAACAATTTTGAGTCCATTGCGGCCAACCGATCCGGTGCTACCGCTGGCATTAAGGCCTTAATTATTGGAAAGGAGGCTCCGGGTTATCATCATCGTACCCATTTATTGGGTATGGATCAGTGGAACGCTTCGCTATATGATATTGGGATTGGTTATGTTGAATGCAAAGGTGCCAAACCTTATGAAAGTTACTTAGTAGTTATCATCGCTAAACACGATTGGTAAATAAAAAGAAAGGTAATTTGGCGAGTATCAGCAATTAATCGATACAGTGTATTTAATTTTTACTGAAAAGTCATACCTTTGCATATGATAAAATCCATGACAGGATATGGCACAGCTTCCGCTGATAACGGTAAAGTTAAATATAGTGTCGAAATAAAGTCCTTAAATTCAAAATTCCTTGAATTAAATCTTCGTTTGCCCAAAGTTGTTTCGGACAAAGAATTAACCCTGCGTACTGAAAGTAGCAAACTTATTGAACGTGGTAAAGTTAACATGAATGTAACGGTTGAATACACGGATCAAACTGCGAAGGCGTCTTCCATTAATGCTGATTTACTCAAAAAATATTATAGTCAATTGCAGCAGATTGCTGTAGAGCTCAACGATACGAATGTCAACCTGTTTGAACTCGCATTAAATATGCCTGAGGTAATCACGAACAATGATGATTCGGTTGATGACGAGGAGTCTAAGGTATTGATGGATGCTTTTTATGATGCCGTCAAACGTTTTAATACATTTCGTGAAGATGAGGGAAATGTACTTGCTGGAGACTTAAAAAAGCGGGCTGAGCTTATTTTAGTTTACCTTGCTGAGGTAGAGGCTTTGGAAGTAGAACGTATACCTTTGATCAGACAGCGTATCGAGCAATTTTTGAATGATACGGTAGGTAAAGAAAATGTCGATCAAAATCGATTTGAGCAGGAACTTGTTTACTACATCGACAAATTGGATGTGACTGAGGAGAAAGTGAGATTGCGCGCCCATTGCAACTACTTTTTAAAAGCGTTTGATTCAGCCGATTCAAATGGTAAAAAATTAGGTTTTATTTCACAAGAAATGGGTAGAGAAATCAATACTCTTGGTTCTAAAGCCAATCATGCCGGAATCCAACAGATTGTGGTTAGAATGAAAGAAGAATTAGAAAAAATAAAAGAGCAATTGCTCAACGTATTATAAGGATGAGCGGTAAATTAATTATATTCTCGGCCCCATCAGGAGCGGGTAAAACAACAATAGTAAGAGATCTTTTAAGTAAACATGGCGATAAAATAGAGTTTTCCATTTCTGCGAGTACCCGTGACCCCAGAGGACAGGAAGTAGACGGAAAAGATTATTATTTTATGTCAAAGGAGGAGTTCCTACATAAGGTCGCTAAACAGGAGTTTATCGAGTTTGAAGAAGTATATTCAGGAACATTTTACGGTACTTTGCGTTCAGAAATTGAACGTATTTGGAAAGAAGGTAAACATGTTATATTTGATATCGATGTGGTTGGTGGACTACGTTTGAAATCAAAATTTCCAGAACAGGCAATTTCTATTTTCGTACAGCCACCTTCATTGGAGGTGCTTAAGGAGCGTTTGACAGGACGTGGAACGGATTCAGAAGAAAAATTGAAGGAACGTTTTGCCAAAGCTGAACTGGAACTTACCTATGCCAATAAATTTGATGTCATATTGAATAACTTTGATTTAGCTACTGCATGTGCCGAAGCTGAAGAAATTGTTATGGGATTTATCAATAAATAAGTCCATGCGAAAAATTGGTCTGTATTTTGGTTCTTTTAATCCG
>NZ_DKSP01000069.1:104183-120621 GCF_002472745.1 Sphingobacterium sp. UBA7253
TTTTGGTTCTTTTAATCCGGTGCACATAGGACACCTGATCATCGCTAATTATATGGCCAGTTTCACTGAATTGGATGAAGTTTGGTTTGTGGTCTCTCCTCAAAATCCATTTAAGAAGAAATCTACATTGGCAGATCCCTATGATCGTCTGGAGATGTTAAATCTGGCTTTGGAGGGTGCTGAACACCTGCGGGTAACAGATATTGAATTCCATTTACCAATACCGTCATATACGATAGATACGCTCACCCATTTAAAAGCAAAATATCCCAATCGTGAATTTGTGCTCCTTATGGGAGAAGATAGTTTGGAATCTTTGGAAAAATGGAAAAATGCGGATATTATCTTACGCGACTACCAGATTTATGTCTATCCACGTCCTGGATATGATGGTGGAAAGCTTAAGGATCATCCTTCAATCACCATCACAGCTACACCATTGATGGAATTGTCTTCTACCTTTTTGCGAAAGGCAATCAAGGAAAATAAAAATATTCAATTTTTTGTACCGCAAAAGGTGATAGAGTTTATCGATAAAAAAGGTTTATATTCTTGATATAGACAAAAGTAAAAGAAATATAGTATCCCTGGGTTTTATTAAATCCGGGGATTTTTGTTAGGAGCAGAGGGTATTCATTAAAAAAAGGAATTATTGTATTTAGAAATCATTGCAATTAGGAAAAGGCAGATCGGGGCGAAAGGAAGTTCTATCTAATAAAGAGGAATAATTTTTGTAGCAGTAATTTCTTTATTTTTAAAAGATATTAAATCATACGATATGAAAAGGGGACTTTTATTTTTTATTTCTTTCCTGTGTTGGGCAGGTGTTTTTGCACAAACGAATCCGGAGGATGACGAGAGTCTTTTTATGGATCCTGCCGCTATCGAAGTGCGAAACAAAATGACCATCCCGCCCTATGGTTTGGACAAAGTAAAGGCGTTAATCGCAAAAATAATCCCCGAAGAAGATAAAGAAACGACCGATGCTGGAACAAATGCAATTTCGGCTACTGATTTTAAAAAGCTATCCCTGCGCGAAAAGTTTACCTATACCATGATTCACGCAGAACTATATGCACAGAATTGCGCTATACCTGAATACCAAACGCAGATCGACAAAAAAATCTTTGGTACCTTATTGGACGGTTTTAATGAGTCGTCCTGGTCGCAAAGACAGACCGATTTTTTGCAGGAGAATAGGGATTCAGTAATCAAACTTATCCAGGAATCTGTTATCCGAAGCAAACGGATGGGGGTAAATTATAAGCATGCCCTAGTGGAACTAAACGGTTGGCAAATGATTCCTTTTATTATTGATTATGCCAAGAAGACACCGAAAGACAAAGATGCCCTGACCTTATTGATGTTGCTGATGAAACGTGGTGAATATAGTGAATTTATAAAGTCTACGTCTTTTAAAAAGTTATATGGAGAAAATAGCAATTATTACTCCTATCTAAATTACAATAAAGAAAATGAGGCGCTGATCTTTAGTCGGGCACTTAAATATTACGATGAGAAAAAAAGCAAGTAGTGCAGTTGGATTTTTAGTATTCGAAACTTCAAATTTGTATTATAACAAACGGCAAGGAGAATGAGGAAATTACTCTATTTGATGGGATTGATTGTTTTACATCTCCAATGTGAAGCCCAAGCTGGAAACTATATCCAAATTCCGGCCGGAGACTATCATTTGGGTGATACAGGTAGCCTAGACAATCCCAAAAGAGTTGTAAAAGTTGAATCGTTTTGGATCGCTAAGTTTGAGCTGACAAATGCTGAATTTGAGAAATTTGTTCAAGCAACAGGCTATAAAACATTAGCAGAACGCTATCACAACGCCATGGTCTTTGAGCCTGGCTTGGCGGAGTTTCGTTGGCTACAGGATCGTACAGCCTATTGGCGCTTTCCGAATGGCGTAAGTCGTGGCGGCATTGAGGCTAAGATGGATCATCCTGTTACCTGCATTTCCTATAAGGATGTGCTAGCATATTGTACATGGGCAAACTGTAGATTGCCCTCTTTTGACGAATGGGAGGTGGCGGCAAGAGCGGGTAGCGAAGGTTATTATTTTGAAGGTTTCAGTAAGGAGAATATGGGTGAATATGCAAATGTATGGCATGGAAGAGATCATTTGAAAGCGGATTATTCCGATGGCTATCTGTATACTTCTCCTGTCGGAAAATTCAAACCCAATCCATGGGGGCTTTATGACATCTTTGGAAATGTCTTTGAATTTTGTACCGGAAAGCTTGAAAGAGATGGTGATCGCTCTATTGCCCATGCCCGAGGAGGCTCCTGGTGGTGTAGTAAAAATAGCTGTGCTGCTTTTAATACAGTCTATATAGGTTCAGTTAGTCCCAATGCATCTTTTAGTAATCTGGGGTTTAGAATTGTAAAAAAAGTCTTTACCCCTTCGGATAAAGACTCTTAAAACAAATTCATCGTAAAGGTTGATTGTTATCTTCCCATCCAGCCACCATCCACTGTAAGGATGGTTCCATGTACATAGTCAGACGCTTTTGAAGCGAGGAATACAGCTGGCCCCTTAAAATCTTCTGGGGTTCCCCAGCGACCTGCAGGTATACGGTCCAAAATGGACTTAGAGCGTTCAGGGTCGTCTCTAAGGGCCTCGGTATTATCCGTGGCAATATATCCTGGAGCAAATCCGTTTACGTTGACACCTTTGGAAGCCCACTCATTCGCAAAAGCCTTTACTAAAGATCCTACAGCACCTTTTGAAGCGGCATATCCCGGAACATTGATGCCACCTTGGAAAGTTAACAAAGATGCTGTAAATACGATCTTTCCAGTTCCACGTGAAATCATGTCCTTTCCAATTTCACGTGTTAATATAAATTGCGCATTTTGATTGATCTCGATAATTTCATCCCAATATTCATCTGGATGCTCGGCAGCAGGTTTACGAAGGATATTTCCAGCATTGTTAAACAGGATGTCAATCGTCGGATGCGCTGATTTTACTTTTTCGATAAATTTGTAAAGTTCTGTCCGTTTAGAGAAATCACACTGATAGGCATAGAAATTTTTGCCTAATGCTTTTACGGATTTTTCTACTGCAGAGCCTTCAGTTTCCAATGACGCTGAAACGCCGATAATATCTGCTCCGGCTTCAGCCAATGCTTCGGCAATTGCCTTGCCAATTCCTCTTTTGCAGCCTGTTACCAAGGCTACTTTCCCACTTAAGTCAAAAGATTGCAGTATGGACATTATTTTGAATATTTTATTGTTAACGGTTGATCTAAATTATTTTTAAATGTTTTTACATAAGACTGCCATTGCTCAAAACTACCTATTTTACCCGCTTTATTGAATGCAGCCCCCGCAAAATAAACCAGTGGTTTATCATTTTTGACGGTGGTTGCCAGTAAAAATTGTTTTGGACTATCTTTGAATACATATTTTACTTTTGGTAGGATAACCGCAGTTCCAGTAATTTTATCTCCTTCTGCAGGTTCCCAATACGCTAAAATGCCATTCTCTACATCATTTAGAATCTGAGGTTTTTCCTCTTTTCTTTTAGCGATCCCCACAACAATTGGTGTAGCGGCTGAAGTTGCATTTTTGATGGAATAGCTTATTTTGTTCAATTGACTCCCAGCATCTAAGGAAATGGTCTTTTCAACCTGTAGCTGCTGACCTTTTACATTCTCCGGTTCATAGATAAGTTTGAATGTGGAGCGTAGCGGACCGTTGTCCAATACCTCGTATTGGCGATAATGCTTATGGTAAACAACCTGTTCGTCAATAAAGGGGGTTGCATCACCAACACCCAAGGTTTGTCCGACGGAATAATAATCTAATCCTTTGCCATGATCGGCATGATAATCCCCGGTTTTATACCATTCGTCAACAACAAGGTCATTGCTACGTTTTGCCCAGAAGTCAAAACCCTGTGCGTCCTCAGAGCTACCTTCTAAAGCCTTTCCATAGGCTCTAAACGCTGCAATATCGTTTTCCCATGCAAAGTCATCTTTGCGTTCAGGGACGTATCTTGCATAGGTCTTGGAAGCAATAGTTGTGGGTTTATTCCCATTTACCCCGAAGGTTGTTGAACTTTTAGGAGCAACGGTTATTTGGATTAAAATATTTTGTGCCGTCGGTTTTCCTAGTTTTTCAAGTTGATAGGCCAGTTCCTTTTTGTCCTTATCCACAATCGTAAATACACTGTTTTTCAGGTCGAAGTGTTTCTCGAATGTTGTATAAGGGATGCTGATCAACTCTGTTCTTGCGCTAGCGGAAGAGTTGTTTACAGTAATGGTTTTGTTGTTCTGCGCAAAAGCAAGTGTTGAAAGTCCTAGCGCTAAACTCAATACGAGTGTTTTTTTCATATTACTTCAATTCTGTGATGGCACATTTGTCCATATCGTCATAATCTAAATTTTCACCCGCCATTCCCCATATAAAGGTATAATTGGAAGTTCCAGCTCCGGAGTGAATTGACCATGGTGGAGAAATTACAGCCTGATCGTTGTGCATCCAAATATGGCGGGTCTCATCGATGGGACCCATAAAATGTGATACCGCCTGTCCCTCGGGTAATTCAAAATAGAAATAGACTTCCATACGACGATCGTGGGTATGGGATGGCATTGTATTCCATACAGAGCCCGGTTTTAACTCGGTCATTCCCATCTGTAATTGGCAGGTTTGTACCACTTTGTTCAATAACATCTGGTTGATCGTACGGTGGTTAGCTGTTTCCAATGAACCCAATTCTATTTTATTTGCATCTTCTTTCGTTACCTTTTTAGTTGGGTAGCTGCAATGTGCAGGTGTAGAGTTTAAATAGAATTTTGCGGGCTGTGCGGCGTCCTTGCTTGAAAAATAAACCTCTTGAGCACCCTGTCCGATATAAAGGGCTTCTTTGGTATTGAGATCATAAGTAATGCCGTCAACTTCAACTTGACCGTTCCCACCGACATTGATAATACCCAACTCTCTTCTAGAAAGGAAGTAAGGTTCTTTCAATAACGCCGGGATGGTATCTAATTTGATTTTTGAGCTTACAGGCATTGCTCCACCAGCCATATAGCGATCATAGTGGGTATAGACAAAATTAATTTTGTCTGCTTCAAAAACTGTTTCAATTAGAAAATTCTCCCTTAACCCTTGTGTATCTAAAGTTTTGTATTCCTTTGGCCCTATTGCATAACGGGATTCAAAATTAATGCTCATAACTGAATTATTATCTTTGTTTGTCTGTTTGAATGCTAAATTTAGGGCTAATATTTGTCAATAACGACACAATCTTACGCAAACGATGTCGTAGTAATCGGTGGTAAATCACACCCCTACCAAATTGTACCGAATAACAATATTTAACCAATGTTTAGACAGTGATTAATCAGTATTTAGTCAGTCGTTACTGAGCAAGCACTGAACAAGCACTGAACGAGCACTGAACAAGCACTGTTAAAACATATAACTTGGTTACCATCTCATCTTCGTTTGCTGCACCTAAACTCATCGCTCTCTTGCAGCTTCCCTGTGTTCGTTTGCCCCCTGTTTCGACAGTCGCTTATGCTGTTTGCCATGTCCTAATGAGCGACCTTTACAGATAATAATTGCCTGTTGTGTCAATATTATTTACATCTCGGTTTCAGATTTACTAACTTCGTATATGGTAAAGAGGAAATCCTCATATTCTAAAAGCATAAACACAGATGGATTGAACTGGGGATTCCTGATGACCTTTAAAAAAGAAATTATTTACATATGAAACCCAATATTTTAGTTGTTAATGACGACGGTATCACAGCGCCGGGGATTAAGGTGCTATTGGAGGAGATGCAGAAAATCGGAAATGTAGTTGTCGTTGCTCCTGATTCGGCGCAATCTGGAATGGGGCATGCCATTACACTTGGTAGACCGCTACGTTTGGATAAAATCAATTTATATGAAGGGGTTGAAATGTATCAGTGTTCAGGAACACCGGTAGATTGTGTGAAACTTGCGGTGAATAAAGTTTTTAAAGGGCAAAAGCCAGATATATGCGTCTCGGGAATCAATCATGGGCTCAACAATTCAATCAATGTTTTGTATTCCGGTACGATGTCTGCTGCGGTAGAAGGGGCTATTGAAGGGATTCCTTCTGTTGGTTTTTCGCTCGATAACTTTTCCCATGATGCGGATTTTAGCTATTGCAGACCTTACGTGATTTCTATTGCCGAGCAGGTGCTGGCGAATGGTCTTCCTAAAAATACATTGCTGAATGTTAATTTTCCGCAAACAGCAGGTTTTAAAGGGATTAAAATTTGTAGACAGGCAGGCGGACATTGGGTAGAAGAATTTGATGAACGCATTGATCCGCACAATCGCGATTATTATTGGACAACGGGTAAATTTGTCTTGCAGGACAGGGGGGAAGATACCGATAGTTTTGCATTGGCCAATGGTTATGTATCTGTCGTTCCGACACAGTTCGATATGACGGCACATCACGCTATCCCAGAATTGAATTCATGGAGCTTTGATCATCTGGGAAATACAAGGGGAGACGATAAACGTGAAAAATAATCTCTGGATAGGATTGGGTATCGGTACTGTATCTCCAGTATTGGCTCATATTTTAGTACGTTTTACGGATCTTGAACTTCATTTTTTACCCGAGAAACCCATGGCTATCTATACCATAGCCGTATTGGTTAATTTAGTGCTTTTACGTTTTGCGTATCGATCGGGGAACGATCATCTCGGAAAAGGAATTATTGCCAGTACTTTCTTGGCAATGATACTTTACCTGATAACGCATAGAATTACGGTTTGATTAAAATTCATAAATCCCATCTGACGGATGGGAAAAATTTTGTACAACATGAAATTAACATTAGGATTTTCTCCATGTCCAAACGATACATTTATTTTTGATGCATTGATTCATCATAAGATAGATACCAAAGGACTGGATTTTGAGGTGGAATATCAAGATGTGGAGACCTTGAACTTGAAAGCTTTTCAAGGCGATCTTGACATCACCAAGCTGAGCTATCATGCCTTTGCCTACGCGGTTGAAGATTATGAACTGCTCGATGCAGGTAGTGCTTTAGGATTTGGTGTAGGGCCTATGCTGATTACGAAGGATCCGAAATTAGCGAAATTACTTCAGCAAAAATTAGAAAGAGCTGAAAGCCTGGAGGGATTCGATCAACTGAAAGTGGGGTATCCAGGAAAATATACAACCGCTAACTTTTTATTGAGCTTGGCATTCCCCGAATTAAAAAATAAAGTAGAACTTGTTTTTTCGGATATTGAGGGAGCCTTACTTGATGGATCCATTGATTTGGGATTGATTATTCACGAAAATAGGTTTACTTATGCTGAAAAAGGACTGCATAAAGTCGTGGATCTGGGGGAGTACTGGGAGAAGACGACAAAATTTCCGATTCCTCTTGGCGGAATTGTCGTAAAACGTAGTTTGCCACAAGAGGTGAAGGATACGTTGAATACAATTTTAAAGGAAAGTGTAGAATTCGCATTTGCCAATCCGAAATCTGGACTTGAATTTATTCGTGCGCATGCACAGGAAATGAGTGAAGAGGTGATGTACAAGCATATTGAACTTTATGTCAATAAATATTCAGTAGAGCTGGGGCTTGAAGGACGTGATGCGATTACGAAGATGTTTGAAAAGGCTCAGGAACTGGGATTCATTCCGCAATCAGACCAAAAGTTGTTTTTATCATAATCAGCTGACGGTTTAGAAGCATATATTAACCAGAAAAACTTCACGTAAAGATAGCGTAATAGGGGATAAATATATATAGGATTCTTGCTGGCTGAGAGGAACTGACATTTTCAATAAAAATAACGTAAAAAAAATGGATGTAAGCTGTTAGATATCATATCTAATAACTAAATTTGCCCGATTAGTGTCAAATTGTCTGCAATTTTACTTTGGAGTCATTATTGTACAAAATCTTAAGTTGAGATAGAAAAAAAATTATGTTAAAGTTTTTAAGTAAATTATTTGGAAGTAAATCCGAGAGAGATATCAAGGGAATTCAGCCTGTGGTAGACCAAATCAAAGCTGAATATGAGAAGCTTTCAAATCTAACCAATGACGAGTTACGTGCCAAGACCGTTGATTTCAAAGAAAGAATTAAAAATTACCTAGCAGATATTGACCAAGAAATTGATACGCTTAAAAAGGAAGCGGATCAAGACGAGGACGATATGGCAAAGAAAACTTCTATTTACGAGCAAGTGGACAAATTGTCCAAAGACCGTGACAAGAAGTTGGAAGAGGTATTGAAGGATATTTTACCGGAGGCATTTGCTGTGGTAAAAGAAACTTCAAGACGTTTGACAGAAAACGAAGAATTAGAAGTTACTGCCAACGATTTTGACAGAGAATTGGCTGTTTACAAATCAAACGTTATCATCAATGGTGATAAGGCGATTTGGAAAAACAAATGGATGGCTGCAGGTACTGAGGTCACTTGGAACATGGTACACTATGATGTCCAGTTAATCGGTGGTATTGTATTGCACAGCGGTAAAATTGCCGAGATGGCAACAGGTGAGGGTAAAACGTTGGTAGGAACATTACCGACCTATCTAAATGCTCTTTCTGGTCAAGGAGTACACATCGTAACGGTGAATGATTACCTTGCTCGTCGTGACTCGGAGTGGAATGCACCGTTATTTGAGTTCCACGGGCTATCTGTTGACTGTATCGATAAACATCAACCAAATTCCCCGCAACGTCGTAAAGCTTATCAATCGGATATCGTATATGGTACGAATAATGAGTTTGGCTTCGATTATCTACGTGATAATATGGTTCAGACTCCAGATGCATTGGTGCAAGGAAAATTACACTTTGCCATGGTCGATGAGGTTGACTCTGTATTGATTGATGATGCGCGTACACCATTAATTATCTCAGGTCCGATTCCTCGTGGCGATCAACACGAATTCTACCAATTAAAACCGCGTATCGAACGTTTGGTACATGTACAGAAAGCTTACATCAATACAGTCTTGAATGATGCTAAAAAAGCGTTGGCGGCAGGAGATTCTGATGTTGAAGGCGGAGGTTTAGCATTGTTAAGAGCTTATAGAGGTTTACCTAAAAATAAAGCATTAATCAAGTTCTTAAGTGAAGGTGCTAATCGTTCTATCTTACAAAAAGTAGAAAACTACTATATGCAAGAGCAAAATAAAAATATGCCTAAAGTAGATGCAGAACTTTATTTTGTGATTGATGAAAAGAATAATCAAGTAGAATTGACAGAAAAAGGTATCGAGTTGATTACAGCAACAGGTGAAGATCCTTCATTCTTTATTTTACCGGATGTTGGTACTGAGATTGCCGAAATTGAAAAGTCTTCTTTGACTTTGGAAGAAAAGGCAGCTCAGAAAGAAGACATGCTGCGCGACTATTCAATTAAAGCAGAGCGTATTCACTCGATTAACCAGCTGTTAAAAGCATATACCTTGTTTGAAAATGATGTTGAATATATCGTTGATGAAGGTAAAGTGAAAATTGTTGATGAGCAAACAGGTCGTATCATGGACGGCCGCCGTTACTCCGATGGTTTACACCAGGCGATCGAAGCAAAGGAGAATGTGAAAGTAGAAGATGCGACACAAACTTACGCAACGATTACACTGCAAAATTACTTCCGTATGTACCACAAGCTTTCGGGTATGACAGGTACAGCGTCGACGGAAGCCGGTGAGCTTTGGGAAATTTACAAACTTGATGTGGTCGAAATTCCGACGAATCGTGTTGCACAACGCGATGACCGTCAAGATCTGATTTATCGTACGGCACGTGAAAAATACAATGCAGTAGCTGAAGAAATTCAACGATTGACAGATGCTGGACGTCCAGTATTGGTCGGTACGACATCGGTTGAAATTTCGGAGTTATTGAGCCGTATGCTTCAATTGCGTAAGATCAAACATAATGTATTAAATGCGAAGTTACACCAAAAAGAAGCGGATATCGTAGCTGAAGCTGGACGCCCAGGACAAGTAACCATCGCGACCAACATGGCTGGTCGTGGTACGGATATTAAATTGACCGAAGAAGTTAAAAATGCTGGCGGTCTTGCAATTATCGGTACCGAAAGACACGAATCTCGTCGTGTTGACCGTCAGTTACGTGGTCGTGCAGGTCGTCAAGGAGACCCAGGTTCTTCGCAATTCTTCGTTTCTTTGGAAGATAACTTGATGCGTTTATTTGCTTCAGAGCGAATCTCTAACATCATGGTGAAAATGGGTGTTGAAGAAGGTGAAGTGATGCAACATAGTATGTTGACTAAATCCATCGAACGTGCACAACGTAAAGTGGAGGAGAATAACTTTGGTATCCGTAAACGTCTATTGGAATACGATGATGTCATGAATTCACAACGTACTGTAATCTATTCGAAGCGTAAAAACGCTTTGTTTGGAGAACGTTTGGATGTGGATTTGAACAACATGATTTTTGATGTAGCCGAAGAAATTGTCGTTGAAGCAAAAGAGCAAGGTAACTATGAAGATTTCCAAATCGAAGTAATCCGTATTTTTGCGATTACACCAGAAATTACTGCGGAAGAATTTGCGCAAGGCAAAATTGAAGGCTTGACCGATCGTCTATTTGAGCATGCAATTAATGCTTACCACCATAAAATTGAAGCCGTTGGCGCTTTGACAGTTCCTGTATTGAATAATGTGTATGCGGAAAGAGGTCAAATCGTCGAAAATGTCGTTATTCCATTTACGGATGGTATCCGTGGCATTCAAGTTTCTGCGAATTTGAAAAAAGCGATCGAAAGCAACGGTAAAGAAGTTTTCAAATCTTTTGAAAAAGGAATCGTATTAGCATTAATCGACGAGGCTTGGAAAGAGCACTTGCGTGAAATGGATGATTTGAAACAATCCGTTCAAAATGCTGTTTATGAACAAAAGGATCCGATTATCATTTATAAAATGGAGGCATTTGATTTGTTTAAATCGATGTTGGCTTCCATGAATAAAGATGTTGTTAGCTTTATTTTCAAAGGAGAGATTCCGGGTCAAGAACCGACTTCTATGCAAGCGAGACAAGTACAGCAGGCGCCAGTGAAAACTGTGGAAAGCAAAGCTGAATTGGCTTCGCCTACAGGTGTGAGTGAAGAGGATGTGAATGAGGGTGCAAAAGAACCTGTTCGAAATGAGAATACTGTGGGACGCAATGACGAATGTCCTTGTGGTTCAGGAAAAAAATATAAAAATTGCCACGGCGCAAATAACTAATCGATAAGAAAGGTTAAACTATGCTGAAGAGAGGATTGATTTTCATACATGCACTTGTGTTGTTTGCGCTAGTTCAGGTGAACGCACAAGAAAAAGGTGGAGTAATTGTAACCAAAGATTCATTGATTACACAGCTTCAAAATTTCAGGGCAGCTATGGGGATCAATCCTGTCGAAAGCAAAACGACAGTAGTTCCTTCTAAACCCGTCGTCCGTTCAGCGGCAACGCGCGTCAAAGTAAGGGGATTCCGTGTACAGATCTTCGCTGGATCAAATCGGAATCAGGCATTTTCGGAGCAGACACGTTTCCGAAGCATGTATAAAGATATTGATACCTATATCACCTATGATGAACCCAATTATCGTGTTAAGGTAGGAGATTTTAGAAGTCGTTCAGAAGCAAATGCCTTCATGCGCGAGTTGCGTCAATATTTTAGCAACGTCTTTGTTTTTTCAGAGAACGTTTTTGTATATCAATAAATCAATCAACCTTATGGCAAGTACGAAAGAAAAAGTCCTGGCCTTAGCTCATCAATATTTTGAAGATACGGTTTCCAATCGTAGACATCTTCATCAGAATCCTGAACTTTCCTTCGAAGAATACAATACCTCGGCATTTGTAAAAGCGCAATTGGATGAATTGGGAATTCCTTATGAGGCTAAAGCCGATACGGGTATTGTCGCTTTAATCAAAGGTGACCTACCATCAGATGAAGTTATTGCGTTACGCGCAGATATGGATGCTTTACCAATCCAAGAAGTGGAGGGCCGTTCATATGGGTCCAAGAATCCTGGAGTGATGCATGCCTGTGGCCATGATGTACATACCTCTTCTCTTTTGGGGACAGCTAAAATATTGAATAGCCTGAAAGCCGAATTTGGAGGAACGATCAAATTGATCTTTCAGCCCGGTGAGGAGCGCTTGCCAGGAGGAGCTTCCTTAATGATCAAAGAGGGCGCTTTGCAAAACCCGGCTCCTTCGGCCATAATAGGCCAGCATGTGATGCCTTTTATCGAGGTGGGTAAGGTTGGTTTCCGTGAGGGAAAATACATGGCCTCCTGCGATGAACTGTTTATGACAGTCAAAGGCAGGGGCGGGCATGGTGCACATCCGCATCAAAATATTGATCCAATTGTTATTACAGCACAGATCATTACCGCTTTGCAACAGATCGCTAGTCGATTTGCAGACCCACGTACCCCAACGGTGTTATCTTTTGGAAAGATTATTGCCAATGGAGCGACAAATATTATTCCTGATCAGGTATATCTGGAAGGTACATTTCGCACATTTGACGAGGAGTGGCGTGCTGAGGCGCATGAAAGAATGGTGAAAATTGCTGTCGGCATTGCTGAAAGTATGGGGGCAATTTGTGAATTTGAGGTCCGTAAGGGATATCCTTTTTTAATAAACGAACCTCAATTGACTAAAAATGCACGCACTTTTGCAGAAGAATATCTTGGTAAGGAAAATGTTGTAGACTTAGATCTATGGCCTGCCGCGGAGGATTTTTCCTATTATTCGCAAGAAATTAATGCTTGTTTCTATCGTTTGGGTACAGGTAATGCAGCGCGAGGGATCTCTTCAGCTGTTCATACGCCTACCTTTGATGTGGACGAAAGCTCGTTGGAGATCAGTACGGGATTGATGGCTTATATCACGTTACGTAGGCTCGGATATTAAATTATATATGTCATCTCATCATATTGTCCGCGAAAATCAGGAACCCGCATTACTGATTGAAGATCTTTTCCTTATTGATGAAGAGGATTTGGGCCAGCTACTGGAATGGAGCCCAACCATTGTAATCGAAGAAGGAACAATGGATTTACTGGATGCACGAGGGTATAAGTTCGATATTGTTTTTACAAAAAATACCATTAACGCGTCACAGGAGAATCTGAAGGTAATTTCCTATAATAATGTTTTTCTAAGGACGGCTATTGAATACCTTATAGCACATCATTATAAAGCGGTGAATATCTTGACCGATCAGCTTGATGTGGCGTATTACGAGCCCTATCTTGAGCAGATTAATGTTGTCCTTATCACGAATGGGGTTCGCTATTGTTTTGTGACAACAGGATTCACCAAATGGAAGCCGGCAGGGGAAAGGATCCGAATTGAGGGACTTGATGCTGATGAAAAAAATACGCACGAAGGCTTGATTAAAATTGGTGACAACGAATACGAAATGGAAAAAGACGGCCTATTTGCCCTTAAATTTTCCCATGTAAAATACATATTAATAGGAGAAAAGATCGCATGATAACAATAGAATTGGCAGAACAAAGCGATATCAGAAGCATTTCCAATATGGCGCATATTATTTGGCCAGTTACTTATGGAGAGATACTTTCACAGGACCAAATTGACTTTATGCTGGAAAAAAGCTATACCGTAGAAGGATTAGCGGAAAGCATGGTTAATGGCCAATTTTTCTATGTTTTGAAAGAAGAAGGGGTAGCACAAGGATTTATTGCCTTGAGAACTCTTGAAGATCGCGTCCGTATTGAAAAGCTCTACTTGATGCCTAACGTTCAAGGAAAAGGTTTCGGAAAGGCACTGATAGACTTCGCTTCACAAAAAACACGACTAAAAGGTAAAGGTATTCTTGAACTAAATGTAAATAGAAATAACCCTGCTTACCATTTCTATTTAAAGCAGGGCTTTGAGGTCATTGAAACTATTGATATTCCTTATTATGATTATGTGCTAAACGACTATGTTATGCAAAAGGAAGTCAAAGCTTCAGCTGTTTCTTAATCTTTTAGTTTTTCGACACGGGAAGGTGTTTGTCTACCTTCTACAATTCCCGAGGTACCTATCGCGATCGCTTCTATACTGGAAATAATGTTCTGAACGTTTAGTGTAGATACCTCATCTTTTACGGTGTGGTAGTATTCATCCTTGTCCATTTGAGAGGTTGAGAACGAATGTGCCGGAACTCCCTTGGCCGCTAATACTGCATTGTCGCTTCGATAAAACAGATTTTGTTTGGTATAAGGATCTGGGTAGAATTTGAAGGTTGTATTTTTCAGGTTCTCCTGCATCAATTCACCAAGATTGGATTGATCATATCCCGTGATATATACCGTATTGGGGCCGAATTTTGAATCTTTTCCAATCATTTCCATATTGATCATCGCGACTACCTGGTCCGCATTGATATGGTTGGAAAAATATTTTGAGCCATACATGCCAAGCTCTTCTGCGGTAAAGGCGACAAAAATAAGGGTCCTTTCATTTTTATTCTGTTTTTTGTAGTAATCTGCCAGTGTCAACATCGCTGTTACGCCCGAGGCATCATCATCGGCTCCGTTGGCAATAGAATCTTGGCCTACTGCCGGAAGAATGCCAATATGATCGTAATGTCCCGAAAAGATGACGTATTCGTTGGGTTTACTTTTGCCAGGAATAATTCCCGCCACATTAAACAAGGGGAAATTTTGAAGTTTCCGTTCAATATGAATTTGAAATGTTTTGGGCTTTTCCGCTGTCAAAAGGTAGACAATCGATGGTTTTTGTTTGGTGGATTCCTCTATAAATTTTGGTGCGTTGAGCATTTTACCAAAACGTACAAAATAGCTTTCAAAGGAAGGATCTACCAAGACCAGTGTATTTTCTTTGGCCAGTGAATGTTCTCTAAATACTTTCGCAAAATCATCGCCCGATTTTATTTCGACGATGTTAAGGCTACTTTGATTATCCCACTGTAAATCCACATGGTTTCCAAGTGAAATAATATGGTCAGCTGCAATAACCTGCTTATTGATGGTTGCGGATTTGCTTACCGGAGAGATTTTATCCAATTGGAATGTTTGCCTATAACTTTGTTCTGCGTAGGGGGTCAGGCCTATTCTCTTCATTTCAGCAGCGATAAAATCTGCAGCAGGTTCGATGTCTTTTGTCAAAGCAGATCTCCCACGCATATCGTCGGCGGCTAAGGTATTGAGTATACGGCTCACATCTTGGCGTTCCTGAGCGGAAATGACTTGCTGTCCATAAGTTACTGCCGAGAGTGCTAGTAAAGATATAGACAGTATAATTTTAGGTATTGAATTCATATAAAGCTTAGTAAAGTCTGGGTGAAGATAAGGAAAATTCTACAAGCGAATTGTGCATGAAAAAAAATCCTAAAATGATGCAGACAAAATGATGCGAAGATAGGGAAATCCCGTCTAGCATTTCTAACGCCGTTAATACACTAAAAATTGAGGCTATTTTATGCTATTCTCATTAACAATGGCTGATTTTGAGCATCCATGAAAGCGAACACTTTCGGAAAAAATGTAGTATATTTGAATATTAAATAGTTTGAAAATGAAAGAAGTATCTGTACAAGAATTAAAGAATAAAATCGATAACAACGAAGATTTTCAGTTGATAGACGTTCGTGAATCCTTTGAGTATGAAGTATCAAATTTAAATGGATTGAATATTCCACTTTCAGGTATATTGATCGAAGCGGATAAGATTTCGAAAGATAAACCTGTTATCGTACAATGCCGTTCTGGAAAACGTTCTGCACAGGCGATTATGTTATTGGAACAACAGGGTTTTGACAATCTTGCAAACTTAAAAGGCGGAATTTTAGCTTGGAAAGAGGAAATCGATCCAGAGTTAGACGTTTATTAAGATGAAGAATTTGGAGCATCAGACTAAGCAAGCTTTCTTGTTTAGTCTTGCTTTTTATAGCGTAGCTATTTTAGCTCGATTATTTAACCTTGGTATATTCCCTATATTAGGTAGCCTTTCCATTTTATTGTCTCTCCTATGGGTAATATTGGTTCTACGGGAAATCATGCTTTCGAGGACAATTTCTAACACAGAAAGGATGCTGATGGCTTTGACGATCGTTTTATTAAACATTGTTGGGGGAGCATTCTATTTCTTTGGAGGATGGAGACAACGGGTATTGGGATTAATAAAAAAGTAATATGTTAAAGTATTTTTTTCTAAACATCGTGTTGAGTTTGGCTATTGTATTTTTAGTTTACAGTGGTTTCGAAGGGTATAAGGCCGGCAACATGTTGGTAACGGGATTATCCATCGCCTTTTTGGTGGTTTTGATCTACCTCCGCGTTGTTTTAAGTAAACGAGTTCGATCGCTTATTCAACAAAAAGAAAGCGGTAAACAGCAACCTACTACAAAACAAAAGAAGAAGTAATAAAAAAAGCCTGC
>NZ_DKSP01000069.1:120773-128268 GCF_002472745.1 Sphingobacterium sp. UBA7253
GCAGGCTTTTTTTATTACTTCACAAATGGTGGTTTTGTTACTTTTGCTTTTATTTTTTGATTGCGGATCAGAATAAAGATCTCGGTGCCGTCTTTTGAAAAAGCTGTATCCACATAACCCAAACCGATTGATTTTTTCAATGTTGGTGATTGCGTTCCCGAAGTAACACGTCCAATTACATTTCCATCAGCATCAACGATTTCGTAATCATGACGAGGAATGCCTCTGTCAATCATTTCGAAACCAACAAGCTTTTTCTTTAGACCAGCTTCTTTTTCCGCTTTAAGCGCCGCAGAATTCACAAAGTCTTTTGTAAACTTCGTTACCCAGCCCAAACCGCCTTCTAAAGGGGATGTATTATCGTCGATATCATTTCCGTACAGGCAGAAACCCATTTCTAGACGTAAAGTATCACGGGCACCTAAACCAATTGGTTTGATTCCATAAGCTTTACCTGCTTCAAAAATAGCATCCCATACTTTTTGGGCATCTTCATTGGCTACATATATTTCAAAACCTCCAGCGCCAGTATATCCTGTTGCAGAAACCAACACATTTTCTACACCCGCAAATGTACCTTTTGCAAAGGTATAGTATTCCATTGGAGCTAATTCGATATCTGTAAGCGATTGAAGTGCATCAGCAGCCTTAGGACCCTGTACCGCAAATAAAGAGGTTTGATCAGAGATATTCTTCATCTCGACACCATCTGTATTGTACTTGGAGATCCAGTTCCAGTCTTTCTCAATATTTGACGCATTCACAACCAAAAAATATGTCTTATCGTCTATACGGTATGTTAGGAAGTCATCAACTACACCGCCAGTTTCATTGGGGATATAAGCATATTGAACTTTGCCATCGTATAATTTTGACACATCATTGGAAGATATTTTTTGAAGTAGATCCAAGGCTTTTTCACCTTTTAGGATGAATTCACCCATGTGGCTTACATCAAAAACTCCTACACCTGTGCGAACTGTTTCGTGCTCATCATTGATGCCTGTGTATTGTACGGGCATGTTGAAGCCTGCAAAGGGAACCATTTTTGCTCCTAAAGCAATGTGCGTCTCCGAAAGGGCAGTATTTTTTAACATAAAAATTAAGTTTTAATCAGCTACAAATTTAATAAAATATACGTGATTCCTCACTGTGAATCCATTTTAGAACAATCGATTTAATTGCTTACCTGGAGCGAATAGATGGTCATATGATCATCTTCGCTATCGGTATCCTCACACAGCAGGAAAACAAGGCCTTGGGCTGTCTTCTCTTTTAACGTGATTCCTTCAAATTTATGCTTTTCAGGAATTTCGAATGTCTCGGGTTTGCCAGAAAGATCTGACGGTATTTTTCCAAGAAGGGAGCCTCCGATTTCTCCATCCAGATAGGTCGATTTTGCGTCTTCCGCGGTAGCGATAAAATAGATTTCATTTCCAACCAGGGTCGCATCTGAGAAGCCTGTCGAGATGCCATTTAGCTTGGGTAGTTCAATCGGGATAAATCGGGACAGGCCGGGAGAAAGCGGGTGATACTCTAAAATGGCATTTGTGCCTTTAGGACCATTTCCCCGGTTAAAAAATAAGATCTTATCTTTTAAATGAACAACGCCTTCAATATTGAAGTCTTCTTTGGAAATACTGAATTTTTCCATTAAGGAAGAATAGATTTTACTGTAGTCTTCCTGAAGGACTGTTTTGCCGTCCCAAATAAAACGATTGTTTCTGTTTGGGGTAGAACCAGAGCCGTAAAGGTAATAGTGGCTTCCATCGAAAGTAATCGATTCCAAATCCATTTTAGCTGCTTTAGCCATGTTTTCCATCGGATCAGAGCGCAGTAGTACGGTTTTAGACAACTTTTGGTCTGCGATATGATAGCTGTAGATGTAATTGCTATTGTCAGAAACCATATGGATCTGACTATCCTGATAGACAATACCAGAAGCTGCGGTGATACCGGATATGCTTATGAAAGCTTCGAGAATCAATTTTAACATACTTCATTGAGGTTTAATATTTCCAATACCCTGATGAAATCGGGTTGTAGGAGCGCTTTGATATGAACGTCTTCGCCCGATAAAGGATGTTTAAAGGTCAGCTCCGAGGCATGCAATAGCATGGTATCCATTTGGTACGTTTCTTTCCAGAACTTGTTTTGTTTGTTGCATCCGTGCGGGCGATCGCCGATAATTGGATGGAAGATATGAGCGAAATGGCGGCGTAACTGATGCATACGACCTGTAATTGGATTGGCTTCGACGAGACTGTATCGTGACGTCGGAAATTTCCCGAAGGTAACGGCCAGCTCGCTTTGAGCAAGTAAACGAAAAGATGTTTGCGCTTCCTGAACCGTACCATCGTCCCTTTTTAAAGGATAATCAATCAGACCTTCTGCTGGCGCGAAACCTCTGAGGACGGCGAGGTATTTTTTGTCGACCTTACGCTCCTGAAAACTTTTTTGTAAATATTGGTCGGTCTCCTTATTTAATGAAAATAGCAGTATGCCTCCGGTCTTCCGGTCTAAACGATGTGCAGGATAAACTGTTTTTCCTAGTTGGTCCCGAAGGAGCTGTAGCGCAAACTCTGAAGCATCGCGTGCGATAGAAGATCGGTGTACCAATAGTCCATGCGGTTTATTGATTGCAACGATAGATTCGTCTTCGTAAAGTATTTCTAAAGGCATGTTAGATCTTTTTCAATGCAGCAATAATTTCGTCTGCTTTTTCATCAATTTTTGGGCTCAGCCAGATGTGTTTAAAAGCTCCTCCGCCTATGATCTGTTCGGTGCCCTGCCATTTTATTTTTGTCAAGGAAAACAAATAGTAGTTGTCTACCACAACGGAACTTTGGATAAATTTATCGACAATGTCATTTCCGAAGAGCTGCATTCCCAAGCCAAAAAACTCTTTATCTTTGGCATGAAGCTGATTTTTTAATAATTGTTCGGCTTTCGCACGGACAATTTTTTCATGTTCCTCTTTGCTGGGGTTAGTCAAAATTGCAGCCAGCATGACGACGATCAAAATCAGTGCAAATATTCTTTTTTTACTCATTTTAAATTCGAGATTAAGTTTTGAATGTCATAACGGGATGACTATCGACATCAAAATTATTAAATAGATATTAGATATAGGTCATTGTTTTCCCAGAAATACCAAGGATTCCATTTTAGCGAGAGAATGACAGGAATTGTTGGTTTTAGATACCATTCAGCAGCGAAAAAGCCCAGGAGAATAATGTCCAGATAAGATACAATGTAACAGCGATGAGGAGGAAAAAGACAATCAGGATACTGATGACGATGCCGATACCTGAACCCGTATGTTTTCCTTCATAATAATGTTGTCTCAGTAATTTGATATTCTTTTCGTTGGCTTTGCTAAAAAAATCGAGCAGGTTTCCGAGGAAAGGAATGCTCCCAAGAATTGCATCCAGGGAAATATTGAGGAGCATGCGTATGACGAGCTTGGGGCTGGCGCCATTACGCCACATGGCTATGACTAAGACTAGTGATGTTCCAAAACCCGCTATTGCTCCTCCTAGGGGAATAAGGTTTAACAGCGGATCTAACCCAAACCGAAATCCTCCGATTTTAAACTGATTATCCATTAACCAAGATATTCGGTCGATCCAACCGAAATCTTGGTCAATTTGTTTTAATTTATCTGCTGGAGTTTTTTCTCTATGCATGATTACAATAACTCGAACGAAGCGCTGATCTCACTCGTTACTTTCATCGGTCTGATATTTAAATCAAGCCCATTGCCAGCAGCACTATCTGCAGCTTCGGCCATGGCGCCTTTATACATGGCGTTACGCATCATCGGTTGAACGCCAAATATAATTTGTTGCGGTGTTTCAGATAATACGATAGCTTTGCCAATTTTTTGACCTGCTGCTTCTGCTAGAATCTGTGCATTAGCTTTGGCATCCAATACAGCTTTGGTTTTTAAACTTTTTTCCAGTTCTTTTTTCTTCGAATAGTCATATTCACTGATATAAGTGCTTTGGATACCAGCTTTGTCGACTCCATCTAGTAATTGATCCAGATTATTTAAGTTGGTTACCTTGATACGGTACTGTCTCGAAAGTAGAATATCGGTATCTTTTTTCTTTTTGTCCGGGACGTTATAACTCCAGATATTTTGGATGGTAAAATCCTCTTTTTTAACACCAGCTTTTGTTGCCGAATCAAACAGATCCTTTTCTAATTTGTCTATTGCAGCTTTTTTCTTGGTGTTACCATTCTCATAAAACTCTTTCAGTGTCACATCGATGTAGATGATATCGGGAGTTACTTCCTCTTCGGCACGGCCTACCGTGGATACAAATTCTTTATTAACCATTTGTTGAGCGTTTAATTGAGTCATCAAACCTAAAAATGCAAGTCCTAAAAGTATTTTTTTCATGTTTTTTGTCTTAAAGTTTTTATAATAATACGATTGCTATTATCGCTTTGCTACAAGATTGGAGCCAAAGTTGATGAAAAAGTTTAACGGATAAAAAAAATAAAAAGGTTAAGATTTTTGATTTTATTTCTATACCTTTAGGGAAATTAATAATATAGTGCCATGCAAGAAGGTAAAGTAAAATTCTTTAATGAGACCAAAGGTTTCGGTTTCATCATCCCTAACTCAGGCGAGAGCGAAATTTTTGTTCACGTTTCGGGATTAGTAGACAAAGTTCGTGAGAATGACAATGTATCTTACGAAGTTGAACAAGGCCGTAAAGGTCTTAATGCGGTAAATGTAAGAGTTATCTAATTAGATTGAAGATATATTTATTGTGAAAAGGCCTATGCGAACAGCATGGGCTTTTTTATGCAGTTGTATTTCATGAGTCAGGATTGATATTATCCTTTAGCATTGGAAATTCCAAAGAGTAGGTGCGGGGGCGGTCGTTATGGTCGGTTAAACATTTTGGACTGATAATTGTAATGAAGTGTTTAAAATATGGAGATTAAGATGAAACGCACTTTATTATTGGTTCTTTCTGTCGTAATAGCGGTTTCCATGTCGGCATGTTATTCCACTCATCATGGCCACAGCCATGGCCGAGGTCCGAAAAAAATGCCGCCAGGTCAGGCTAAAAAATACTACGGAGAGCAGTCTGCTCGTGATTTTGCTCCCGGGCAACAAAAGAAAAAGAATAGATATTAGTTCTAGTTAGACTTTAAAGGGTCACGCCGCTATCAATTCTTGGGGCGGTGAATTTTCGTTAGTTGATCGGGAAAGATCAAAAATAGAATTTAAACAAAAAGCCCTTCCACAAGATTGTGAAAGGGCTTTTTATATGGGTTAGCCTTAAGCAAAGGGATCTTTATCGGGTGCAGGTGGCGCAGGATTCGAGGGTTGCGAACTTCCGAATGGGTCCTGTGGACGAGAAGAACCAAAAGGATCTTGGCTTTGATTAAAGGGATGATTTGAACCGTTTTCAATAGCCTTGGGGTCTGGACCATATTGATTTGAAGCCTTGTCACCTTCCAATACCAATAAGTAAAGCAGATAGATCCAACCAATAAATGGAATCAAGGCGACTAATATAAACCAGCCTGATTTATTGGTGTCATGTAATCTTCGGACCGTAACGGCTATCCCTGGAATTAGTAAAGCTAAACTTACTAAGCCTGAGACATACGTAAATAAGCTTGCAATTTGTCCCAGTATTCCAAATACTGCGCTAATGATAAGATTTGCAAGGAAAAACATCCAATATTCCTTTCGGCGGGCTCTTCCTTCAAAGTTGGCATAGTTGTCTCGAACAACCTTTAAAAAGTTTTCTTTAAGTTCCATATCTTTAATACTTTTTTAGGTGAAAATGATGTTAGTAAACCAAATGTTATTTCAATTTTGTTACAATAAATGTACCAAGAATTTATCTGAGAGAACAATTATTAGAGACAATTAGATGGTTACCAAGTAGCTAATTGCTGGTTATTTTGTTTAGGCTGGTTGAGCATTTCAGAAGGGATATTTATTTCCTGTTATCCAAAGAGCGCCTGTTGGATCTTTTGAATAGGAAACTTGGGCTTAATTATCTAAAAATTTCTTCGAGTATATAGAGCGATTTTATTTCTTTAAAATTTGTGCGGTGCAGACGATAGAAGTCGAGCACTTTTTCCAATAGGAATTGTCGATCAGAACTGCTCATTTTGATGCGGTCGCAATTCGAATATTCGGATTCGATTAAATTTCTGAAAATAGACGTATGTGGTTCCTGTAATACAAGCGGATGTTCAGGAAGGCTATTTGAGAAGGTCGCTTCATGAAGATTAAAATAAGGGTGGGCCTGCTTAGATTCAGCCGGATAAAATCCGAGAAAACGGGTTAGCTTGATTAAAAAAACAAGATGAAAATTGGCCAGATTTAAATGCGTTTCATCCAGCCAACGGATAGATTGGTGGATGAATTCAAAAAGATAATGGTCGTTTTCCTGTTCTTTCAGAATTTTATAGAGTATTTCATTCAGAAAAAGAGCGAGCGAGCTTTTGACAATATCATAAGGAATTTCTTGCAGAACAGGGACTTGACGAGCTTCGGCAATCCGCTGTAATGAACCATTATCTTTATGTGTAGCGACAATTTCCAGTAAATGTAAGGGTTGCAGGATATTGGCCTTGATTTTTGCTTTCGGCTTCCTTGCGCCAGTAATGAGATAGGATTGCATGCCAAACTGTTCGGTGTAGAGCTGCGCCACAAGGCTACTTTCCGAATAGTTGGTTGTTTTTAAGACTATACCCCTAGTTTTGTTCAGCATCTCCTTCTTTATCTTTTTTATGCGATTCTTCACGCATCTCAATAATGGCATTTCGGTCTACCTTACGAATCATGCGATAGATTAAAGTCAGGACACCGATACTAAATGCAATAACTCCGACAAGCATAGCGAGTTTATACCAGTTGGAGCGCTGTTCCATCAGATAATATCCTAAGATTACAAGCACGACACCAATGATTATTTCCCTTATGCCCTTGCGAAGATATTTGTTCATAAATGTGAATTGTTGAAAACTATTTTTCTTTACAGAGCAAATATAATACAATAAAATCCTTTATTTTTGCCCTTACCATTCCTGTGTAGAACTATTTTTAAAAATAATTCCAATTATCTTGTTGCTTATCCCAAAAAAAATATAGATATTTGCAAACTCTTTGCAGAGAGTGCAAAGGATTAACATATTGTAATAAAGACAACAAAAAAATAATATCATGTCAAGAATTTGTGATTTAACAGGCAAAGCGGCGTTAACAGGAAATAACGTTTCTCACTCAAACGTTAAAACTAAACGTAAATTCTATCCAAATTTACAAACGAAACGTTTTTACATTCCAGAAGAAGATCGTTGGATTACGTTAAAAGTATCTACTTCTGCTATCAAGACTATCAACAAGAACGGGATTACAGCAGCGATCAATAAATTTATCGTTAAAGGGTCAATCTAATTGATTGTCGCGCCTGTTACATTAAGATTATTCATGAATTTCAATCCTATAATA
>NZ_DKSP01000069.1:128297-153125 GCF_002472745.1 Sphingobacterium sp. UBA7253
CTAAAAAAGGAAATAGAGTACAAGTTATCTTAGAATGTACTGAACACAAAGAAAGTGGTCTTCCGGGAATGTCTCGTTACATCACTACTAAAAACAAAAAGAACACAACTGAGCGTTTGGAATTGAAAAAATTCAACCCAGTATTGAGAAAAGTTACTGTTCATAAAGAAATTAAGTAAGTCACACATCTTGGCCCTTGAAAGAGAAGCTAAGTAAAATATTAATATACCATGGCAAAGAAAGCAGTTGCATCGTTACAAAAAGGTGGCGGTAAAGAATTTACAAAGGTTATTATTACTACTAAATCTGCAAAAACTGGCGCGTATACTTTCAAAGAAGGTATGGTTCACAACGATAAAGTGAAAGACGTAGTTGCAGCAGCTCAAAAATAACTAGTAGCATTTTCCTTTTTTAAAGTTTTTCTTTAAAAAGAATTCGATAAAAATAGCCGTTTTGGTATCCTACCGAAAGGGCTTTTTTTGTTGAGGACATTTGTTTATATTTGAACATCAATTTTCACTACTACACTCCATGGGATTATTTGATTTTTTTAAGAAAAAACCACAAACACAAGAAGAAGAACAGGCCTTAGATAAAGGTTTGGAAAAAACAAAAGAAGGCTTTCTTTCCAAGATTACAAAAGCTGTCGTTGGTAAGTCAACAGTAGATGACGATGTGCTGGATAATCTGGAAGAAGTTTTGGTTACTTCTGATGTTGGGGTTACAACTACCTTAAAAATCATTGATCGCATACAAGCCCGTGTTGCCCGCGATAAGTACGTTTCTACTTCTGAACTGAACAATCTCCTGAAAGAGGAAATTCAAACGCTACTGGCAGAGAACAATAGTGCTGATTTCGAGAATTTCAATTATGGCGATCATAAACCATACGTTATTATGGTTGTAGGTGTTAATGGGGTTGGCAAAACAACGACCATTGGCAAGCTGGCTCATCAGTTGAAACAAGCTGGAAGCAAAGTTGTATTGGGAGCAGCAGATACCTTTCGGGCAGCTGCTGTTGATCAACTTAAATTATGGGGTGAGCGTGTTGGCGTGCGTGTTGTCGCTCAGGCAATGGGCTCGGATCCTGCTTCAGTGGCCTATGATACCGTGAAATCGGCAGTGGCAAATGGTGAAGATGTGTGTATCATTGATACCGCAGGCCGTTTGCACAATAAGGTTGGCCTCATGAATGAGCTCACGAAGATCAAAAATGTGATGCAGAAGGTTGTTCCTGGTGCACCACATGAAATCTTGTTGGTTTTGGATGCATCGACAGGGCAAAATGCCATTGAGCAATGTACGCAGTTTACACAGGCAACCGATGTGAATGCCTTAGCATTGACTAAACTCGATGGAACGGCTAAGGGTGGGGTGGTTATTGGTATATCTGATCAATTTAAGATCCCGGTGAAATACATTGGTGTAGGAGAGAAAATAGGTGATCTTCAGTTGTTTAACAAAAAGGAATTTGTAGACTCCCTTTTCAAATAGAGTCTACCTTCTAATCATATGAAGACAAAATACGCGAAACCAGCGCCTTTGATCAATAAACCACGTGTCAATGTGGTGACCTTGGGCTGTTCGAAAAATATTCACGATAGTGAAGTCCTGATGGGCCAGTTGAAGGGCAATCAGATGGAAGTCGTGCATGAAGCATCCAATATACAGGCGAATGATATCGTCGTCATCAATACCTGCGGGTTTATTGATAATGCCAAGCAGGAATCTATTGATGCGATCTTACAATATTCGGATCTAAAAGATCAGGGTAAAATCAATAAAGTGATCGTTACAGGTTGTCTTTCTGAACGATATAAGCCAGAGCTACAGTCTGAAATCCCCAATGTTGATGCCTTTTTCGGTACGAATGATTTGCCGGATCTATTGTCATCCATTGGTGCTGATTATCGGCATGAATTGTTGGGCGAACGCTTATTGACAACACCTTCGCATTTTTCTTACTTTAAGATTGCCGAAGGATGTAACCGTCCCTGCTCTTTTTGTGCAATTCCCTTGATGCGTGGTAAACACGTTTCCAAATCCATTGACGATCTTGTGAAAGAAGCAAAATTTCTCGCGTCGAACGGCACGAAAGAATTGATTCTGATTGCACAAGACCTGACCTATTATGGCTTAGATATCTATGGAAAGCGCAATCTTTCTGATTTAATGCGCCATTTGTCAGATGTTGATGGTATCGAATGGATCAGACTGCAGTATGCCTATCCTTCGGGTTTCCCAATGGATATTTTGGACGCCATGAATGAACGTTCAAATATCTGTAATTACTTGGATATGCCATTGCAACATATATCTGATCCGATGTTGAAGTCTATGCGAAGAGGTACAACGAAACAGAAACAGATCGATCTTGTCAATGCAATACGTGACAAAGTTCCAGATATCGCGTTGCGTACAACATTAATTTGTGGTTATCCAGGTGAAACTGAACAGGATTTCCAGGAGATGTTGGATTGGGTTGAAGAGACCCGTTTTGACAGGTTAGGCTGTTTTACCTATTCTCATGAAGAAAAGACGCACGCACATTCGTTAGAGGATAATGTGCCACAGGAAGTAAAAGAAGAACGCGTGGAAGCTATCATGGAAGTACAGCAAGGTATTTCGTATGATATCAATCAGTCCAAAGTGGGCAATACGTATAAAGTATTGGTTGATCGGGTAGACGGCGATTACTTTATTGGCCGCACAGAATACGATTCTCCAGAAGTCGACAATGAGGTTTTGATTCCTGCTGCAGATTCTTATGCACGTATTGGTGATTTTGTTCAGGTAAAAATCGACCGAGCTGAAGATTTCGATCTATATGGTGAGATTGTAAGGAAATAAGTTTTAAAGCTTATAGATGATAATATAAACAAACGGGCCCCCTTTATTCAAAGGAGGCCCGTTTGTTTATAGACAATTGTCAATAAAATGATATAATTTAAAAGCGGGACAAGCTTTTTGTGAAAATTCACTATTTTGTCGACGCAAACTAGATACATTTGTAAACGTACAATCCCCATTTTAAACAATCTATAGCCGTTTAAAATCAGATTCAAGAAAGCCTGTGGTCTTATGGTGAATCATCCTTCTGATTAAAATTGAAAATAGGTTCTATTTAGCGAAAAAGATGCACTGCCATGTCAGCTTGCTTTGGGGGATTTTCGTTATCAATTAAGAATAGAGAATAATTAATAAAATTTGCAGATGAAGGCAACTTATATTGAATATAGTGAAACAAATAGCTTCTCTAAGACTTTATTGGCTTATTTGGCGCATGATGAAGCCTTAAAATCTTTTGTAGGAAACTGGCCTACCTGGGCTGGTTTTGAAAAGCAATTGAACGAAAAGAAGAAATTTGAACACCGGGAGATTCTTGTTGAGCGTCTTAAAAAGCAATATGGCAAGCTATTAAAGGATTCTCCTGCTGTAGCTGCCAATATAGAACTGTTGCTCGACCCGAATTCTTATACCATCACGACGGGACATCAGCTCAATATTTTTACCGGACCTTTGTATTTTATTTTTAAAATCATGACGGCAATACGTTTGTCCGAAGATTTGAAGAGCAAACACCCCGATAAAAATTTTGTTCCTGTATATTGGATGGCGACCGAAGATCATGATTTTGAAGAAATCAACCATACGAAAGTCTTCGGAAAGAAAATTAGTTGGGATACGCCTGCAATTTCTGCCACCGGGCGAATGGATACAGCAACAATCGTTGATGCTGTGAAGCAGTACACAAATATTTTAGGGCTTTCCGAAAATTCGACTAAACTTACACGGATTGTGGAAGAAGCCTATTTGAACCATGATCGATTAGCAGATGCAACACGGTATATGGTCAATGCGTTGTTTAAGTCTTACGGTCTTTTGATCGTCGATGCGGATGACCGGGAATTGAAGGAACTGTTCAAGCCAATTATTAAGGAGGATATCTTATCTGAAAAAAGCTTTAAGGCAATAACAGCGCGATCGGAAGAGCTGGAATCAAATGGTTTCTCTACCCAAGTGCATGCTCGTGAGATTAATTTCTTTTATTTGACGGATGACTTTAGGGAGCGCTTGGTGCTCGCTGCCGATGGTCGATACGAGGTATTGCATCAGCATATTTATTTTACGAAGGCTGAGCTTGAACAGGAGATTGATCATTATCCAGAGCGTTTCAGTCCAAATGTGGTTATGCGTCCGATGTATCAGGAAATTATACTTCCCAATCTTGCTTATATTGGTGGTGGCGCCGAAATGGTCTACTGGATGCAATTGAAGTCTAACTTTGACCAATATCAGGTAGATTTTCCAATTTTGATACCGCGCAATTCAGCGATGATAACAGAGGACAACGTTGCGGCTAAATTATTTCGCGTTGATCTAACCTTTAAGAGTATCTTTCGTTCAGCAGAAGTGCTGAAAAAAGAATATGTTCGACGTCATACCAAAGAACGTTTGAATCTTAATGACGAATGGATGGAGCTGAACGCTATTTTTGGTAAGATAAAGTTACGAACCCACAAAATAGATCCAAGTTTAGGCCCTAGTACGGAAGCGGTAAAAGCGCGGTTAAAAAAAGCGATCAATAATTTGGAGAAAAAGCTGATGAAAGCCGAAAAGCGAAATCATCAACATGCTTTAACCGATATTGATAATGTGAAGGAAAAGCTCTTTCCTGGCGGAGGACTACAGGAAAGGTCTGAAAATTTTGCGTTACTCTATGTCAAATATGGAGATAACCTATTTAGGGATCTTTACAAATACTTTAATCCATTGGATTTTAAGTTTACAATTTTGTATTAGCAAGTCAGCTTCGGCTGACTTTTTTTGTGATGTTATTCGCAAGAAAGACCGTCGGTTCGGATCATTTCTGTTGGTTTTTATGAATCATGCAGGCTTTTTGCAGATACAGTCTATTTCTATCCCTATTTAAAATGCTTTTGTTGCATGTTCCGATATTCCCCTGTTTTTTTCAAAATCGCTTTCATTTTTATTAATATATATTTTAAAATGCTTTGTTTATAATTTCATAATATTTCGTTTAGCTCCTGTTAACAGTTCCAGTGTAGTTTTGCTTTCATTATCACAACCAACAACTAAATGAAAGAATTTTTACTCACAACATGTGCCATTGCGCTTGGAACAGGTTTGTATGCCCAAACGACCCAAGCTGGGTTTTCCGGCAAGATTACGGACGAAAATGATAAAGGAGTTCACGGAGCTTCAATTGAAGTACGTAATGAATCAACGGGTTTCACAACGAAGACTTCGACCAATGCAAATGGCGATTTCAACTTTAAGGAGTTGCCTTTAGGCGGCCCATACACGATCAAAGTAACTTATATAGGCTATGGCGAACAAGTGCGTTCGGGATTTAATTTAAATCAAGGCGATATGGTCCGCCTGAAGATTCCTATCCAAAATACCTCAAATGTATTAGAAACGGTTGAATTAACAGGAATAAGTACCCTAAAGAATAAAATAGAAAATCTAGGTGCTGCTACAGCGGTTACGGCCAAGGATATTGCGAAATTGCCTGTCAACGGTCGGAATTTTACTTCGCTGATGGACCTGTCTCCTTTGAGTAAGGGAGATAATATCGGTGGTCAGTTGGGTTCCTCTACTAATTTTACGATTGATGGTATGAATGCCAAAAACCCGACTTCTGCAGGTTCAACAACCAGTCGTAGTGGTGCTCCGTTTTCCATTTCGATAGAAGCCGTTCGTGAATTTAAAGTGGTCACCAACCAATATGATGTGACTTATGGAAGAGCAGGGGGAGGAACAGTCAGTGCGGTAACCAAACAAGGAACAAATCAAACGCACGGAAGCGCATGGCTTTATTCAAGGGCCGATTGGTTGTCCAGCCCATACGATATTAGAGGAAACAAACGAAGCAACGATTTCTCTACATATCAATATGGATTTACATTAGGCGGTCCCATCATTAAAGACAAGTTACATTATTTTGTAGCTTGGGATCACCAACGCGATGCCCGCCCCTTAATTATCGCAGATATCAATTCGCCAGCAGATGAAAAGCGTTTCAATGTTACACAATCGACCCTGGATGAGTATATCCGTATAGGACGTGAAAAATATGGATTGAGTAATGATAGGCAATATGGTTCTTTCGATAAGAAACGAAATTCGGATGCTATATTTGGTCGTATAGATTGGCAGATCAATGAAAAGAACTTATTGACAATACGGAATAACTTTACAAGTGACCTCAATAAGCTTGGTCTAGAGGATAATACCGCCATCAATTTATATGAATCATACGGAAATGACAAGAATATTGATAACAGCTTTTTAGCAACTTTACGTACTTCCATTTCCCCAAAGCTTACCAATGAACTGAAATTGCAGCACCTTTATACCTTTCAAAAAAGTAGTCCTGGAGATATGTTGCCTAGTCAAAATATTCCCCGTGCTATTGTAGAGAATGTGGTGTCTACCATTGACGGAAGTAATTTGTCAACCAATATTCAATTAGGCGGTCACCGGTTTGCACAAGAGTCCTTTAAGAATAATGTCGTACAGTTGGTCAATAACCTTTATTATAGTACAGATAATATCAATTATACTTTTGGTGTGGATTTGATGTATACGCATGCAAATTCGATTTACGGAAGTGAAGTCAACGGACGTTTTCATTTTAGGGACGATGAGACCAATACGGCATTGCAAAATTTTGCAAACCTAAAACCTTATGCATTTTACCGGGAGGTCCCTTTGGTGGCCGATCCAACTGTGATCGGGAAGATATTTAATGCTGGTGCGTATGGACAGCTGCAGACCAAATTGGCGAAAGGGTTGGATCTGGTTGCGGGACTACGATTGGATTATGGTCATTATCCAACCTCTCCTCTAAATGAAGAATTGCTGAAAGAAGTGGGGGTACGTACAGATCACAAGTTGAAATCTTTTGTTGTACAGCCTCGTTTCCAGATGACTTGGGATGTGAATGAAGAACGAAAAGATTTTTTCCGTGTAGGAGCAGGTATCTTTGCATCTGATATTAATAATTACATGACCATCAATAATTTAACTTTTGATGGGAAACATTTTGCGACAGTAGATGTTCGTGGCAACGATGTGCCTACACCTAATTTTGTGGGGGACAGACAAGATCCGTCAACAACGCCAACCCTGGCACAATTTCAGGTGCCAACAATCAACACCTATGGAGCTGATGCGAAAATACCAGTGGTGTACAAGGCCAATGTATCTTACACGCATTTCTTTACCGAAAAGTTAAAAGCGAGTCTTTCAGGATATATGAATCTAGGGCGCAACAACTACATGTATGTTGATCGTAATATGGTTCAAGATCCGTTCTTTAGATTGGCGAATGAAGATAATCGTGGGGTATTCGTACCGGCGACGGCTATTGTCAATGGTGTTCCAGATTGGAAACAGGGAAGGATTTCCAATAAGTTTGGGCGCGTGTTAGAACTAAACTCTGAGGGAAAAGTAAATCAGTTTGCAGTTGTATTGGATGCAAGTTATCAGTACTACAAAGATGGATCGATTTCTGTAAGCTACACGTGGAACGATGCGAAAGATAACACGTCCTACAATGGGAATGTTGCCAATACAGCGACCTTATCGCTGGCGGTAAAGGATGATCCAAGAGATTTGAGTAAGATGAGTTATTCGAATAATCAATTCCGAAATAAAATTGTTATTTATGGTACACTACCTACATTTTATGGTGTCAGTGTAGGGGTTCGTTATTCGGGAATTGGAGGAACACGCTACAGCTTGCTTGCTGGAGGTAATATCAATGGCGATTTTGTATCCAATTCGAATGACTTGGCCTTTATTTTCGATCCCAATAGTCCAAATACGCCAAAGGCTTTGGCAGATGCCATGAATGCGTTGTTGGCGAATGGTGAAGCCAGTCAAAGTCTGAAAGATTATATTAAAAAGTACCAAGGTAAGATGGCCGAAAGAAATGGCGGTATCAATAGCTTTTACGGTTTGATTGATTTAAGAATAGCTAAAAAATTCAACCTTTACAAAACACATGCTTTGGAGCTTTCAGCGGACATCTTCAATGTTGCGAATCTCTTTAAGAAAACCTGGGGTGTCAATGAATCTTTAGGTAATCAATCGTTGTATGCTGTATCAAAAACAGCGGCAGCAAATGGAAATCCCGAAATTCCGGCATTCGACCCTGTTAAGCAACAGTTCAATTATAGATTGAACAACTCTGGTATTGTATCGCCTTCAGGGAATCCGTACCAATTCCAATTGGGATTGAGGTATTCGTTCTAAATTGACTGGAGAAATAGGAATTAGATTGTTTTAGAAAAGATAATGCCCCTTAGAGCCATTGCTCTAAGGGGCATTTTTATTTGTCTATTAAATAAGCCTGATTAGGTAAATAGGCTTATTTTAAAAAGAGCAGCCTAGATACATCATTATGCTTGGGACTAGCTCAGCATGTTTTCTTTCGGAAGAAAAACTTCAGCCATCATGTGGCGTACACTTCCACCACCACATGTCTCGATAACATGTAGATCTTGATGGATGATTTTACCATGCTTTTCCAATTGCGCTGTTTGGTATAAAGTCAATGAGGATAAAGCCTGATTGCTCAGGACAATAAAACGATTACCATATTTATTTCTCACCTGGAGGCAGTTTGCTGCAAAAGATTCGAGTTGGTTCTCATTGATTTCAATGATCTCTTTGCCTGTATCTTTTAGACTCTTCAGCAGCGTTTGGAGCTCAGCCTGATTATCGATTGCCTGTGGGCATAAGATGGCAAAGTCTTCGCCTACGGCTAGCACCACATTGGTGTGATAGATAGGTCTCCGCTCTCCATGGACAGTTTGGAAGGCGTGAAATACAACAGGTGTATAGTTTTCAGTCCTGCAGTATTCATCGAGCATATCCCGGTCTGCCCTTTCGGATAAGGCACAGTAGGCTACACGGTGAGCGCGGTCCAAGACAAGTGCGCCAGTGCCCTCCAAATATTGTTTATTGTTTTCGGCTTCACTGAGATCCTTAGTTAGTTTTACATAATAACCGTTTTGCTTCAATGGACCTTCGAAATCCAATAAATGTTCTTTTCGACGATTGGGGGCAAACATAGGATAGAAAATTATTTTTCCATCCTGATGAAAGGAGACAATATTATTGGGGAATATACTGTCGGGGCTTTCGGATTTCTCGTCGTCTTGAATGACAGTCACCAAAATTCCATGTGACTTCAATTCATTTACTAGCGCGTCGAACTCTCCTTGCGCTTCTTTGTTGACTTCTTCTATACTGAGATTTTCGATATCCTTTTGGAAGAAGTTGTTGACCGCAGTCTGTTCATTTTTACGGAAGACAGAGGGTCTTACTAAAAGAACGCTGTCTGTTACCTGTTTTCTCATGGTTTATAATCGTTACTTCGCTGTTTTATATTCGTTAAAAAGAAATGATATTCGTTTTTTGTGATAATTTACATTTGTCAAAAGAGATGCTTCCCTAGCTGGATAATGTTTTCTTCGTTAAGATTACTGATAACAAAATACCCTTGATATCAGTTGTTCTTAGCAAAAAAGTGTATATCGTTATTTCGAAGTCACTTTACAATTGGTACATATACTAATTTATTGAAAATTCATTGGCATTGCAAAAAAGAATAGTGAAGTAATAAAAGAAATACGTAGGTGAAATAACAGATAACCCGGTGTTTTTTTAAAATTGTAGCAAGCGATTGTTGTATTGTTTGTTATATTTATAATGAACAATCTGTATGTTTGAGGTTATTCCAAAAATTAATTGACAAAGACAATCGATTGCATTTCAGTAGCTCAGTAAAACTGACTTTTTATCCACTTTTTTGCTTCGTTTTCAGTCATTTATTTTGCTATCTTTGCTCATCCAAAAAACGACTGTTTATAAGAGAGTTAATTGCCTAATTATTATGTCGCTAACTATCTATAAGCGTTAACTTTTTGCACACATGAGCAATATACACTTCCAAGAAAAATTCGAAAGTCGCCACAATGGCCCAAGTCCAGTTGAAGCGAATGAAATGTTGGCTAAATTAGGCGTTTCGTCAATTGACCAACTTATTGACCAAACGGTCCCTTCTCAAATTCGTGCTCCAAAACCTTTAAATCTTCCTAAAGCATTGTCTGAGGTAGCCTATTTAAAGCGTATTGCGGAAATCGCTGAGAAAAATAAAGTTTTTAAATCTTTTATTGGTCAAGGTTACTACGATGTAATCCTTCCGGGCGTAATTCAACGAAATGTATTTGAAAACCCAGGATGGTATACGCAGTATACTCCTTATCAGGCGGAGATTGCACAAGGCAGGTTACAAGCTTTATTGAACTTCCAGACTGTAATTTGTGACTTTACTGGTTTAGAAATAGCAAATGCTTCTTTGTTGGATGAAGCTACGGCTGCAGCTGAAGCCATGTTTATGCTTTATTCAGCTCGGAAAAATAAAGATGCTAATGTATTCTTGGTGTCGGACAATGCCTATGCGCAGACGGTTGATGTTTTGAAGACCCGTGCCTTGTCTTTTGGTATTGAACTTAAAATTGCGGCTATTGCTGAATCAGAATTAACAGATGATGTATTTGCTGCATTTGTTCAATATCCTGCAGCGGATGGTTCTATTGTTGATTATAAATCATTTGCAGCTACAGCTCACAGTAAGAATATTACCGTATGTGCTGCGGCAGATTTGATGAGCTTAGCATTGTTAACGCCTCCGGGAGAATGGGGTGCAGATGTTGTTGTTGGTAATTCGCAACGTTTTGGTGTACCGATGGGCTTTGGTGGTCCTCATGCAGCATATTTTGCGACACGCGACAGCTTCAAACGTAATATCCCTGGTCGTATTATTGGTGTTACTTCCGATTCAAATGGAAAGTATGCATTGCGTATGGCTTTGCAGACTCGTGAACAACACATCCGCCGTGATAAAGCTTCTTCAAATATTTGTACTGCACAAGCTCTTTTAGCGATTATGGCTTCTTTCTATGCCGTTTACCATGGCCCAGAAGGAATCAAAAATATAGCATCACGTATCAATGCTTTGGCCAATCTGTTGGATCAAGCATTACAGTCGTTGGGTTATACGCAATTGAATGCGGCTTATTTTGATACTTTACGTGTAGACTTAGGTGCACATGCTGGTGCTTTGAAATCTGAAGCATTAAATAACGAATTAAACTTCTATTATAATGGTTCGGAAGTTTCAATCGCTATCGACGAAACAACCACATACGAAGATATTAAGACGATCGTCAAAGTATTTGCTAAAATTCAAGGTAAAACATTGAATGACGTAGATTTCGATGCATTAGAAGAGAATTTAGGTTCTTCAATTCCTGCCGATTTAGTACGTACTTCTGCCTACTTAACACATCCAAATTTTAATAGCTATCATTCTGAACATGAGATGTTGCGCTATATCAAATCGTTGGAAGCAAAAGATTTATCGCTTTGCCACTCGATGATTCCATTGGGCTCATGTACGATGAAATTGAATGCTACAGCTGAAATGGTGCCAGTTACTTGGGCGAGATTTGGCGGTTTGCATCCATTTGCTCCTGCAGATCAAACTTCTGGATATATGCAAATGATTGGTGAATTGAACGATTGGTTGTCTGAAATTACTGGTTTTGCGAAGATGAGTTTCCAACCAAATTCAGGAGCACAAGGTGAGTATGCTGGTCTGATGGTTATCCGTGCTTACCATGAGAGCCGTGGTGATCATGGACGTAATATCTGTTTGATCCCTGCTTCTGCACACGGAACCAACCCGGCTTCTGCTTCTATGGCAGGCTTAAAAGTGGTCGTTGTGAAATGTGATGAATTAGGAAATATCGATATTCCAGATTTAAGAGCAAAAGCGACTGAACATGCTGCAAACTTGAACTCACTGATGGTGACTTACCCTTCTACACACGGTGTATTTGAAGAGTCGATCATTGAAGTCTGTGAAATTGTTCATGCAAATGGCGGTCAGGTTTATATGGACGGTGCGAACATGAATGCACAGGTTGGATTGACAAGCCCAGGGCATATTGGTGCCGATGTTTGTCACTTGAACCTCCATAAAACATTCTGTATTCCTCACGGTGGTGGAGGTCCAGGTATGGGACCTATCGGTGTTGCAAAACACTTAGTTCCTTTCTTACCTAACCACGAAGTGGTTTCGACTTCTGGTGAAGAGGGTATCTCTGCTGTTTCTGCAGCTCCATTTGGTTCAGCATCAATCTTGCTTATTTCTCATGCTTATATTTCAATGATGGGTGGTGAAGGCTTGACAAATGCGACAAGAACCGCAATATTAAATGCAAACTATATTAAGGCACGTTTAGAAAATGCGTATCCAGTACTTTATTCAGGTACTAACGGACGTTGTGCACACGAAATGATCTTAGATTGCCGTGGATTCAAAAACTTTGGTATCGAGGTTGCAGATATTGCAAAACGTTTAATGGATTATGGTTTCCACGCACCGACAGTTTCTTTCCCTGTTGCAGGAACATTGATGGTTGAGCCTACTGAATCGGAGTCTAAGGCTGAATTGGATCGTTTCTGTGATGCATTAGTTGCTATCCGTGAAGAGATCGCTGCGGTTGAAGCAGGAGACGTAGACCAAGCTAACAATGTACTGAAACATGCACCACATACAGCTTCGGTTGTAACTGCAGATGAGTGGGACAGACCTTACAGTCGTCAAACTGCCGCATACCCATTGGAGTATGTAAGAGAACGTAAATTTTGGCCTTCAGTAGGTCGTGTGAACGACTCTCAAGGTGACCGTACATTGATTTGTTCGTGTCCTTCAATTGAAGAATACGCCGAAGCATAATCTCGGTAGTTATAACGGAAGGCCTCTATACTCGCATAGAGGCCTTTTTTTGTGCAGCGCAGTCGCATTCGGCAGTATTTAGAAAAAACAAGTAACAGGTAGAAATTTAGGTCGCGCTTTAAGGTCTAAAGATCGTATGCGAACAGATTTTAAAATTTAGATTAATTATATTATTTTGTTCTTTTTAGCGTTTTAATTAAAACTGATAATCATGAAAAGACAATGGAAAGTAATGCCTGTTCTCTTAGGACTGGGCCTTTTGGTCGCGAGCTGCGGCAACAGCAAATCCAGTGAAGGTGGTGAAGATGCTAAGGAGAAAGAGGCTGGGATTTCGGATGTAGTTAAGGGAGTATCCAACTTGGGTAATCTGAGTGATGGAGCAAAAAAATTGGAAGACCTTCAAGCCAAACTTAAATCCGAGAAACCCTTAAGTTCGGAAGAGTTGAAAGCTTTTTTACCGGAAAGCTTAGATGGTTTAAAAAGAACGTCCTATTCTGGCGGATCAATGTATGGGGCAGAAGTTGTATCTGGAGAGGCTACGTATACTGTCGATAACCAGAAGGAAATTAAAGTCAATATCATTGATGGTGCGGGCGAGACAGCTTCGGCAATCGTGGGCTTGGCGCAAATGGGCTTCATGGTAGATTCAGAGAAAATTACAGATACTGAAATAGAAAAAACTGGCGAATTTGAAGGTAAACGAGCAAAAACAACAGATAGCAAAGGAGTGGAAGGCTCAACGGCAAAAAGCTCCGAAATAAGTTATCTCGAGAAAGACCGCTATCTGATTACCCTTCGGGGGAATGGGTATAGCCTCGACGAGCTGAAAGGATTTTTGGCAAAATTGAACCTCAGCGCACTGAAATAATAGAAAATATAATTTCAGTTAAGCAGGAAATGCATAGTTGATATGGGAAAGGCTCAAACATTGGTTTGGGCTTTTTTTTAAGCAGGCAGCGTTGTTTCGCAATGTATAAGAAAAGGATATTTGGAAATTATGTCGAACTATAGGACGAAGCTAATAAATTTGTTTTTGTTGGCAAATTTACCTTAGTTTGTGCTGAAACATTTCAATATGAAGATACTAAAATTTTCCATCAATCTTTGTGTCGCAACAGCATTATTGGCTTCCTGTGCGGGAGGTAAATACGCGAAGACTGAAAAGGTATATAAAAAGCAAGCAAAAGAATTTTCAAAACTCTATAAACAATCGCCTGTCACCGGTCAATTGGAGAAGGTGAATGTCAAAGAACAACAATGGATCGCCTCGATTAATTTTGGCATCCGTAAACCAAATTTTGTTGTCATTCATCATACTGCACAGGATTCTTTGGGACAGACCATCCGTACATTTCATTCCGCGAAAGCAGGTGTAAGCTCCCATTATGTGGTTGGTCGGGATGGAAAAGTAGTACAGATGGTCAATGACCTGTATCGTGCGCATCATGCGGGCTTGGGGAAATGGGGTAATGATACGGACCTCAATTCTTCTTCCATTGGCATCGAGCTCGATAATAATGGGACTACTGATCCTTGGACTGATGCCCAGATAAACGCCTTGACGCAGTTGTTGACTTATTTAAAAACGACCTATAGAATCCCGCAGGCAAATTTTATTGGACATATGGATTTGGCACCAACCCGAAAAAATGATCCGTCACGTTTTCCTTGGAAAAAACTGGCTGATCAAGGATTCGGCTTTTGGTATGAGGACTATTTAGAGGTGCCTCCAGCAGACTTTAACCCAAAAATGGCCTTACGTATTATCGGTTACGATGTAAGTAATCTCGATGCGGCAATAAAAGCATTTAAGATTCACTACATTCAGCAGGACGTAAATACAGCGTTCATGAGTGAGAATGATCTTAAAATTCTGTATTCCATCTATAAAAAATTCTTATAGCGATTCGCTAAACTAAAGGCAAAAAAAGATCCTGGTTCTTAAAAGGCAGGATCTTTTTTTTGCAGGGTATAAGATTGTTATAATTTGTTTTTATATATACGAAAGTAAGTATCAAAAGCACGTTGATAGATTAGTTTGAACCAGGGAGTAAACTGCTCGGGTGAGTGTTGTATTTCATTTTGAATTTCCTGTTGGTTCATGTATTTTGTTGCGGCAACTTCTTCTTCGTTAATTTCTGTAGTTCCATTAAATTTTCCGAATAAGACATAATCGAATTCATGCTCCGTAAGTCCGTTGTCAAATTGAGCTTTATAAACGAACGAGAAGACATCTTGAAGGGCTGTTGCAGTAATTCCTAATTCTTCCATTAAGCGCCTTTTGGCGGCATCGATGTTACTTTCTTCCAGACGCTGATGCGAGCAACAGCTATTGGTCCAAAGTCCGCCACAGTGGTATTTACTTAATGCTCTTTGTTGCAGGAGCAATTCGTCTTGCTCATTGAACAAAAATACACTAAAAGCACGGTGTAATAGCCCCTTTTCATGGGCTTCATATTTCTCCATGCTACCAATCATCCTGTCATTGCTGTCAACCAGTATTACATTTTCTTGCTTCATAAGGCACAAAAATAAATATAGCCCAATTTAAGAAAATAGGGCTATATAATAAATTATAATTTTGGAGATAATCTGCTTATACGGTTTTTACAAATTTTTCGTCGTAATTTTCAATATCAATGATGTAGCCGTTTTTAATTAAGAATTCAAATAAAGGTTTGGCTTCTTCAGAAACCGGCATATTGTGCGTTGTAATAATCTTATTTTCTTTTTTCAAGAGATAAGGATATGCGTAGAGTTTCACATTTTTATTGAACATCCCCGAGATATAGGAAAGAAGTTCATTGGTGTATAACTCTTTATTATAATTATCTGAATTGAAAATGTTCTTTAAATTGTAAACGTTGGTTGCAATTCCAATGTTCTTAGGCTTAAAGTTGCTTATAAACTCGGCTAAATGATTATTTCTTCTAAAGTTGCTAACGATAATATTATTGCCTGTCGCACATAGTTCGTCAGCCCTAGAAGCAAATTCTTGCAGGTCTTCATCTGTAATTTCATGCGTATCTTCCAACACATTTCCCATCAGGACTTCAATTAATACAATGGTGTCTGCGTCAGTTGCACCTGTATTTTTTTTGAACTGTTCAACGGCAAGATTGAAGAGGTCAAAGTTTGGAAGGGATTTTTGACGGTATTTGGTGCGAAGTAGAATAATGTTCTTTTTGTACAGATAATCTTTGATTTGTACCGCTTTGCCATCGGGCTGGAATATAGCGGCTTTAGCAAATCCTTTTGCAATCAGGTATAAGTTGATTAGACGTTGGTTGACGTTTTCAAATAGAGGTCCGTTTAATTTAACCAGGTCAATCTCAACGGAACCAACAGAAAGGTTATCGACCAATGATTCGATCATGGTCTGCACATTGTCTGTATAATAATAAGCCGCAAATAATAGGTTAACACCAATTATACCTAAAACCTTTTGTTGCAATTGGTTGTCGCTGTCTAGCAGTCTTACATGGACGATGATATCATTTGTAGGGCCTCCAACTTCATGTTGGAAGCGAAGTCCGATCCAGCCGTGAGGTTCATTTGTCTTGGTGAAATTGAGGGTTGTTACCGTGTCTGCAAAAGCAAAGAATTTTTTGTTGCAGTATTTATCGCCATGAAGTCTTTGGGTAAGAAGATTGAATTCATGGGAGAGCATTTTCTTTAAACGTGTTCTGCTGACATATCGACCATCAGCCTCTTCACCATAAATTGCATCACTGAAAGCCATGTCGTAAGCTGACATTGTTTTAGCAATTGTGCCTGATGCTGCTCCTGCGTTGAAAAAGTTACGTGCGACTTCCTGTCCAGCACCGATCTCTGCAAAGGTTCCATAAATCTCTGGGTTTAGATTTATTTTCAGGGCCTTTCGCTTGGTTTCAAAAATTTCTCTTGCCATGATGCAAAGGTACAAAAATCAGCAAGCTAGTGAAAATTAAAAGTATGAATGAAAAAAACAGAATAAAATTAGGCTTGTTTTATAACAAGCCTAATTTGTTGAAAGCATAAAATAGCGCACTAGCATGTAGTGCCTGACTGAATTTGTTGTCCAGCAACATGCTTTTTGCTTCTTCAAGCGGTATACGATAAACATCGATTTCTTCATGTTCATCTAATGCCTGTTCCTGAACTTTTTTACCCCCCGTCATCAGATAGGTATAGGTAATATTGCCACTTGTCGCCGGGTTGGCATAAAGCGTGGCGATTTCTTCAATCTGATCAAATTGATAGCCTGTTTCTTCAAGCATTTCACGCACAGCAGCATTTTTAGGATCTTCTCCTGCTTCTGTTGTCCCTGCGGGAATCTCCAATGCAATAATGCCTGCTCCATGGCGGTATTGCTTAATGACCAGAAGTTCGTTCTGCTCAGTAATTCCGATCATATTTACCCAATCTGGATACTCCAGTACGTAATAATGTTCATTGATCCGTCCATCCGGAAGTTCACAGGTATCTCTGCGCAGTGTAGCCCAAGGCTCTTTACAGATATATTCAGAGGATAATAGTTTCCACTTTTCCATTAGCTTATAATATCTTTCATCATGCGGTCAACCTTCTCTTCCAAAATAGTTTGCACATCGAAATAATCAGCGGTATCCCTTAAGCTTTCTTTTACAGAACAGTAAAATTTAATCTTCGGTTCAGTTCCCGATGGTCTGGCAGAAATCACATCGCCATCTACTGTTATAAATTGCAATACATCAGATTTAGGCAATGCTATCGCTCTTCGCTCCCCTGTACTCATATCTGTGATTTGGGAAAGCTGATAGTCCCTGATTTCTTTGACTTTTATTCCACCGAGTGCGGTTGGTAGATTATGACGTAAGCCATTCATCATGGCCTGAATTTCTTCGGCACCAGCCTTTCCTTTTTTTGTTAAGGAAATTAGCTTTTCTTGATAACAGCCAAATTCTTTGTAGATATCTAATAAAACTTCGTAAACTGTTTTTCCTTTTGTTTTGAAATAGGCGGTCATTTCGGCTAGGAAAGCACAAGCGTTTGGAGCGTCCTTGTCACGCACAAGATCGCCGACCAAGAAACCATAACTTTCCTCCCCGCCCACAAGATATTGTGCTGAATCACCTAGATTGGTAATCAATTCACCAATATATTTGAAGCCTGTAAGTGTTTCATAATGCGCTACACCATAGTGATCTGCGATATCGGCTTGTAAATTACTGGTTACGATAGTTTTTACAATATATGGATTCGATCCGAGTTGTTTTAGTTCACTTTTTGCACTGAGGACATAGTATATCAATAAACTGCCGATCTGATTACCATTGAGCAGTTGAAATTGTCCCTTATTATTTTTTACGGCAATCCCTACACGATCAGCATCGGGATCTGTTGCCAATACAAGGTCAGCATCAATTTCTTCCCCTTTTTTCTTTGCTAAGGCCATTGCATCTTCCTCTTCGGGGTTTGGATAGATTACCGTTGGAAAGTTGCCATCGGGCGTGGCCTGTTCAGCAACGACTGAAACATTTTCAAATCCCCAGGCTTCTAGCATTTTAGGAACAATGGTAATTCCGGTACCATGTATCGGCGAAAAAACAATTTTCAAGTTTTTTTGAGCCAGTACCGCTTCCGGATGAATACTTAATGTTTTATTGGCATTGATATAGCGCTGATCGATTTCTTCCCCAACAGGAATGATGTTTTGCGTATTCCCGTCAAATTCAATAGCGCTCACTGAACTGATTGCGTTTACTTCGTCGATTACATTTTTATCATGAGGTGCAGTCAGCTGGCAGCCATCGTTCCAGTAAGCCTTATAACCATTGTACTCCTTTGGGTTGTGTGAAGCCGTTAGCATAACACCGCTCTGACAGCCGAAATGACGAATGGCAAACGACAACATTGGGGTCGGGCGCAATTCGGTGAACAGATGTACCTTGATGCCGTTGGCGGCAAAAACGTTGGCAACCAGCTGGCCAAATGCCTGCGAATTGTTGCGGCTATCATAAGATACCGCTACTTTAATCTCCTGATCTGGGAATTGTTTCTTTAAATAGTTGGCTAATCCTTGCGTGGCTTTGCCGATCGTATACTTATTCATACGATTGGAGCCCACACCCATAATGCCCCTTAAGCCACCGGTTCCAAACTCAAGATCCTTGTAAAAAGAATCCGTAAGTTCTGTCTCTTCATTATTGTCGATTAAATCCTGAACTGCTTTTCGAGTTCCTTCATCATAACTTGGGGTTAACCAATCTTCGATTTTCCTTTGTATGTCTTTATCTAAATTTTTCATTATCGTTAAGTTTGGTTAAAATGTACAACATATTATGCGTCACATCCGGCATAAGCGCGGTCTATGACTGTAATATACCATTTTTCTCCCTCTTTTGTCACATGAAAAACAAAGGGTTCTTCATGTTCATTGGAGGTCATAATGGCTCTATAACTTTTGAATTCTATATTTCTTAGTCGCTGTAATTCAGTATTACTAATTTTGGCGTCAAGAATTTCATTCATGAACTTTGCCGTTTGAGATAATTCATTGGGGCGGGATTTTCTATCGTAATAGAATCCGGCTTTATCCCACTTCATCGTACCACAATCAAAAATAGGTAGTTTTCCGGACTTCAATGAACCCTTGTATGTTAACTTTTCATAAGAATGGTACTCTGGTACAGGCTTAGAAAAATTAAAACTGTTTTGGTGTACATAAGAGTCTAGTGCGCCTGGACGATAAATAATATAAATTCCCAATTTGGGATGTATATAGGAATTTATTGTTTTACTGTCCTGCTCAGAATATGCCTTGGCAAGTTTCTCCAGTACTTCCTCCAGCGTTTCGGAGTTCTCTTTCTTTACTTCCTTTTCAGTCGTGTCAGGTTTTTGTAGGGTATCCACAGGAATTGAATCCTGTACGATTTTTATAGCCTTATCTTCTTTTTTACTATTTCTGCAGGAGATTGTGCTTGCAGTGAGACAAATAAGAATAAAGAAAAAGAGATTTCTCATGATGATTTTGTTTAATATTACTTCTTCGAAGTCAAGTTTTCAATGATTGACTTTAGAATAGAGCGCGTTGACGGAAGCCACCATTGTTCGAGGATGCGCTGGATTGTCTCTTCTCTATTCTCGCGCAATTTAAGGATTATTTCCTTTCGGAAGTTCAATTTGGATGTCTGCCAGGTCTTTTGGTTGAACTGCGTGATCTGTTTTATCTTTTTTGTTGCGGTATTGAAGAGTATATTAGCGGGAACAATGTCATCGATAAGCCCCTGTGTTTTTGCATCTACAGGAGAGAGCAATTTACCTTCGAGCAAATTCTGATACGCATTCCGTTTTCCGATCCAAAATGCATAAAGCTGAAATATACTTTCAGGGACGATGAGTCCGACTGGAATTTCATTAAGGCCAATCACAAAATTCCCTTCGGCCATAATGCGATAATCGCAGCAGAGTGCCAGTACGCAGCCCCCAGCTGGGCTATGACCAGATATTGCAGCCACGAGCGGCTTTGGAAAAGCGGCCAGTAGCGATGTCGCCTCCAAGAATAAATTCCAGAATTCCTGAATCTGTTCTTCATCGTATTGGAATAAGGTAATTAGATCGAGTCCTGCGCTAAAGAAGTTTTCCTTGCCAATCAATAGTGCACCATAAATGGCTTCATTTTGCTGGGAAGATTCCAAGGTGTCTATCAGTTCCTTCAATAGCTGAGTGTCGATGGCATTTGACTTCCCCCTGTCGAGGAAAATACTTAAAATATGATCTTCTATTTTGGTTTTAATATGTTGCATAACCTTGTTTTTAAATATAACGATTTGTTTGCGCTGCTATTGTGGTTTTACCTCTATTAAATACTCCAGATGAGCAATTTTTCCATCCATGCTTATTCCCTCAACGGTTAGTTTGTAAGTCCCAGGTTCGTCAGAAGTAAAGAAATCGAAATGTGTTTTTCCTTCTTTCTGTGTAATCAGATTTGGTTCCCATGCGATTGTTGTCCGGAGATCGCGTGTAAGCTTATGTTGGATTGTTGCATCATATTGGGGTTTGAAAAAGGTTCGGGGTACATATAACCCTTTTGGCGTGATGGTTACAATGCCTGTGGGTGTATAAGATGAAGCAATTGCATCTCCGGATTTACTGGTAATCACAATAACACCACTGCCTCCATACATGCCATAAATTGCCGTGTTTCCAATGCTACGCAAGACTTCAACACTCGCAATGTCCGCAGTATTGATCATATCTATTTGCTCGGGTTCAATATACATTCCATCGAGAACAACTTGCATCGGACTATTCATCGATCTTGTGCTGTAAGGGATTCCATTTCGAAAAATAACACCATTTAGCCGTCCATTGAGGCATTGAGCAAATGTAGCACAGCCAGATAATTCGTCTGCAGAGATCACTTGATCGGCATTTCCTGGCCCATTGAGGTTTCTGGAGTTCTTGTCAGCTTTATTTGTTCGTACTCTATTGACCTGTACCTCTTCCAACCGAATGCTCTTTTGGATTATGCCCGCCGCTTCCAATTCGCCAAGGAATTGTTGGCTATTTTTCAGTTGTGTAAGCAGCGTGGTATTGATGTCGTTGACCAACAAGGGTTGATCTTTACTCGGATTTAGAGGAGGGGTAAGCGGGTTGTCGATAACAATATCAACTCTTTTTTTCTCTTTAGGGCCATCACCTGTCACAATAAACTTGACGCTGTCTGCAAATAAAAGTTCGTCAAATGAAAATCGGCCATTATTGTCTGTCAGCGTATCTGCACTCAGCAACATATTGCTCGTCGGTATTAGGGTTACTTTAGCATTTGGAACCACAGCCTTTCGGGCCGTTTTCTTGATGGTCCCAGCGATGGTAAGTCCTTTTTCAGGAAGGAGCGAAGTTGTTGATGTACTTGTATAATTCTTCCAGTCCAACTTGCGCCAACCTTGGATCAACATAAGATTGTCCAGCTCTGTCAGTTTAATGTTCGTTAAATCCTCAAAGTAATAATTGGGACGTTCAATAAAGCCACGAAGATCAGATTTCAATAGGAGCTCCGAGACAATAGATGAATAATAACGGTCTGTCGTAGAATCAACCTTACTGAGGTTTACCACTGATGCAGAAAGCGCGGCAAACCTCGTGGTGTCACTATCTTCATAGTTAACGGAAAGATTTGCGATCACTTTATCGCGTGTTGAGAAGCTGGGTTTGTTGAGTTCTACGGAGACAGGAAGTAAAGTCGATGTCGTATTGTAGTTAAACACGAGTCTTTCCACAATAGGAATCATTTGGTCTGTTAAGATAGACAACTGTAAAACTCCGGATGGCAGGTTTTTTTTGGGAATATTGAATAGGATCTCCGCTCCGTTTAGTTTCTGCTTGGCGGCATGAAGTACAAGGCCATTGTATTGGGCTATTAGATAAATATCTTTGCCATTGACCAAGTCTGCAGTAGCGGAAAGTTGCGCTGCAATCTTATCCTTTAGTACCGAATTTACGGTTAGAACATATCCGGAATTCTGTACAGGCGGTAATGACGCACTTGTTGACGATCCATCTTCGAAGAGGGCTGTAGCGACGTATTTTTTTCCTGTCTGTAAGACGAGCGGGATACTTCCCATTCCCAGTGCATTGGTTTCAAAATCGGCAACTGTTGTTTGATTTTCCTCCACAACTTTTATTTTTGCTTTTTTTCCTAAACCATTAGGGCTAAGGATTTTGAACCCAGTTTTGGATAATATGTTGTTGACTAGTTCGCCACTTTCGGGGAAAATTTGGATGCTATTTTGGTTGTTTGGATCCGGGATGACAAAACTTTTTAGAATACGTCTTTTATCCAGCGAAAGAAATTGTAAAGACAGTGTCCCGCCTTTAAAATCATCTTTCAATTCCAGCGCTATTGTTCCATTATCGTTTGATTTCAGTCGGCCGGATTTCTCTTTATTGTTGTTCGGTTGTAGGGTATAACTGATGTTGTTATTAATCAGCGGGGCTCCCTGAATGGTTTTCAGATTAATCTGGAACATGTTTTCTGTTCCGTTTTTGACCAGTTCACTTTTCGTTATGATATGATCAGATCGACCATTTGTAATGGGGACGACGCGTTCATAGAAATTGGCTACAGAGTCATTTTGCATCCATCGGGTAAATGATCTAACGCGGTAGGAGCCTTCTTCCAAAGTGTCCGGCAGATTGAAGTCGCCTATACTTAGACCGAGTGTAATAGGAATTTTGATACTCTTAATGATCTTATTGGTGGGAGAAATCAATTCTACATTAGCAATTTTACTGATGTTGCTCAAATAATTAAAAGGGGCGGTGGTACAGTAAAGTTTAAACCACATAGTTTCGCCAGCCGAATAATCATTTTTGTCCAAATGGAGATAAATCTTTTCCTTGATGTGCCGTTCATGGTAAGTATCCAGTTTCTGCAAGGTCTGATCGATCTGGGCCGACGCCAGCAAAGCGAATAACAGGCAGTTTACTAACAGCAGTAATTTAGCGTACATATGACTAATGTTTTATGAAAATTAGAAAATATTTTTCCTTTAATCAATTTATAAATCAAAATATTAGTCTCATTTTAAACGATCTGATACCTTAAAATTAGCATAAAAAAAATATCTTTGTGTTATGAATATCCTAATAATCGGTTCAGGAGGTCGTGAATCTGCCTTCGCCTATAAGTTGTCGAAAAGTCCACGTTTAGATCAATTGTTTATTGCTCCAGGAAATGCTGGAACAGGTGCGTATGGTCAGAATGTAAATATTAAAGTTACTGACTTTGCTGCTATTGCTTCCTTCGTTTTGGAGAATAACGTGCAAATGGTGCTCGTCGGTCCCGAAGAGCCTTTGGTAAAAGGTATTCATGATTATTTTTTAAATCGGGAAGATTTAAAAGATATCCCGGTAATAGGGCCGCAACAGGAGGGGGCTCAATTGGAGGGCTCAAAAGATTTTTCAAAGCAATTTATGGATCGCCATGGCGTACCTACGGCTGCTTCAAGATCGTTTGATGCAACATCGTTGGAAGATGGATTGGCTTACCTTGAAACGCAAAAATTGCCGATTGTGCTTAAGGCCGATGGTTTAGCTGCAGGCAAAGGAGTGTTGATCTGTGAGACGCTGGAAGATGCTAAAGCAGAGTTAAAGGCGATGATCGCAGATTCAAAGTTTGGAGAAGCTAGCCGAGTTGTGGTTGTTGAAGAATTCTTAAAAGGAATTGAATTGTCTGTTTTTGTTTTGACAGATGGGAATTCATATAAAGTGCTTCCTTCTGCAAAAGATTACAAACGTATTGGAGAGGGGGATACAGGCCTAAACACGGGTGGTATGGGATCGATATCTCCGGTTCCTTTTGCAGATGAGACATTTTTAAATAAAGTAGAAGAGCGTATTATCAGACCAACAGTTGAAGGACTTAAAAAAGATGGTATTCCGTATAAAGGATTTATTTTTATAGGTCTGATGAATGTAGAAGGAGAACCTTATGTCATCGAGTATAATGTTCGTATGGGAGATCCAGAGACTGAGTCCGTATTGCCACGTATTGAATCGGATCTATTGGATTTACTGGAAGGTGTTGCACAAGGCAATTTGGATCAACGTTCGTATACGGTATCTTCTAAGACTGCTGTTACTGTCATGTTGGTTGCCGGAGGTTATCCAGGAGATTATGAATCTGGAAAAGAGATCGCCAATATTGAAAACGTGAAAGAATCCATCGTATTTCAAGCAGGTACGAAAGAAGTAGATGGTAAGATTGTTACTGCAGGTGGACGTGTAATTGCTGTTACCACATTGCAAGATTCGCTGTTCGAAGCCCTTCAGCAGGCAACTGCAGATGCCGGAAGGATATATTTTGAAGGTAAATACTTCAGAAGAGATATCGGTTTCGACCTTATTTAAAAAATATTTAAAATTATTTTTGGAATACTGATTTTAAGGTCTATATTTGCAACTCCAAAAACAACAATGTTATTGGAGTTGCATTAAAAGGCCCGTTCGTCTAGGGGTTA